>CALMSM010000139.1 GCA_937872425.1 uncultured Candidatus Saccharibacteria bacterium | reverse complement strand
AACATACAGAGTCTCGCGCTCCGATACTTTAACCCTGTGGGTGCTCATTCATCAGCAAAGATTGGTGAGCTACCGTTTGGTATTCCTGCAAATCTTATCCCGTTCGTCACGCAAACGGCAGCGGGATGGCGGGAGTCGCTCACTGTTTATGGCGATGACTACCCTACTCCCGACGGCACCTGTATTCGTGACTACATCCACGTTGTTGACTTAGCAAAGGCGCACATCAAAGCACTAGACTATGCTCAGAACCAGGCGGCTGGAACCTATGATACCTGCAATATTGGCACCGGCAAGCCGACAAGCGTGCTAGAAGTCATTCAGCACTTCGAATCAATAACTGGGCAGAAAGTTCCACACACAATTGGTGCGCGGCGCAGTGGAGACATTACAACCGCCTACGCCGACCCAACCAAAGCAAACACATTACTTGGATGGTATGCAGAGAAAACCATAGACGACGCCCTAGCTGATGCCTGGCGTTGGCAACAAACTCTCACAAAACCCTAACCCGACTATCATTGCGTCCACCCTATGTGAGAAAACATACAAATATGCATTTCCAGGTATAAATAATGCTCATGCAGAGGCCCTGTGTGAGTTTTTTAAATAGGGCTATACCCGCTCTGATACGCTAGGTATCACACCCTCACTAATCGAAAGGATGCATCATGTGCGGAATCGTAGGCTATATTGGATTGAAACCTGAAGCAACACAGACCGTGCTCACTGGGCTCGAAGCACTAGAATACCGTGGCTATGACTCTGCGGGCATTGCCACACTCGTTGCTAACTCACCCAAGCTCATCAAACGGCCTGGCCCGGTTGCTGGACTCGCCAAAGAGCTCACAAGGCAAGTTAAAACAGACACAACCGTAGCAGTTGGTCACACTCGATGGGCAACACACGGCGAGCCAACCGAGCAAAATGCCCACCCGCACACCAATGCCGACCAAACCATATTCGTCGTGCACAACGGCATTATCGAAAACCATACCGAGCTTCGTGATTTCCTGATAGACAAAGGCTACAGCTTTGCATCACAGACCGATACCGAAGTCATCCCTCACCTGATCGACTATCACCTGCGGAAAACGGGCAACTTTTTGCAAGCGCTCAAACAAGCTATTGACGAGTTGCACGGCGCCTATGCTATTGCCGCACTCTACAGCAAACAACCCGATACACTTTATGCAGCCAAACTATCAAGCCCACTCGCCATTGGTGTTGGTAAGCACTCGCACATGATTGGGTCTGACAGCACAGCACTCTTGCACCATACCGACCAACTCATTCAGCTCGAAGATTACGAGCTCGCTGTGTTGACAGCGAACAGCTTGGACATCACCAATCTGCAGAACGACAGCACAGCCCATCGCAAAGCAACTCAGTTCGAGCACAGCCTCGAGCAAGCAGAGTTGGCAGAATACCCTGACTTTATGATCAAAGAAATTCACGAAGCCGCCGACACAGTACGCATGGCAACTCAGGGACGATTGCGACCCAAAAGTACTGTCATCAAATTAGGTGGTTTAGAATCGGTCAGCGAACAACTTCGTTATATCGACCGTATCGTCATTGTGGCCTGCGGTACATCCTACTACGCCGGCATGGTTGGGGAATACTTAATTGAACAAA
>CALMSM010000138.1 GCA_937872425.1 uncultured Candidatus Saccharibacteria bacterium | reverse complement strand
GCCAACGCTGAACTACGCAATGCCGTAGTGCGCTTGTCATCGCAGGTTGTGGCCCTGGGCGGCAAGCCAGTGATTGAGGTGGACAAACTCGTTCACTAATCGGGCTTGAATGGGATGAACAATTACATACGGTGCATACTGGTGGGTGTATCCTGTTGATGTTGGGTGCATTACCTAACAATCTCTCACAGGAGAAGACCAATGGACTACTTGCAGGAAGCTATACGGCATTACGAGAAGGATGAGGCGGGCATTCGCAACCTGAACTTGGCGAACGCCGCCGCCGCCATTGCGCAGGTACAGGAATTGCGGAGTATCGCCGTGTCCCTTGCCGCCCTGGTGGAGCTTGGGACGGGCGGAAAGCTGACCGACACAGTGGGCGACGGCGACTTCACCGACGAAGCAGACGCCGACATGGACGTGCCCTTCTGATGAACGACCTGCCCATCCATGCCAGTGTGAGCAAGTGGGAACCTACCCTTCTCGCTTGCGGGCACACTGTCCTGAATCGCACCTATCACAACGGGGTGCAGGAATGGGAGCAGTGGGCTGACATGGAGGAACACTTCATCAGCCTATGCCCCACGTGCGGGCAACCGCTTCGACACGCACCCACCACCATCTACGGCAAGACGCCATGAACATTTCAGAACTGTTCCACGAAAAACAAGCGGTATGGGGATTGCGCCTGACCTACAACGATTGCTGGCTGTTCGTGAATGATGACGGTACATTCAACGTTTTTCAGCAGAAGTACCGCAAGCCTACCCGCAAGATTGCAGACCACGTTACCGAGGAAGAAGCCGTCGCTATCCTCATTGAACACGCAGAAGCCTAACCATCTACGGCAAGACGCCGAAGGAAGAAGAACAGACATGAACGAAGAAACTGTAACCCCGCTGGAACAGATGCTAGCCCAGGTTTCGTTAGCTGAAGGCATCTACGCCATGCTGAACGCAGGCGGAGGCAGCGACTACAACCGCCAGCTTGCATATGCCAACGCCGACGAACACATGCGCAAGGCTGAGCGATGGGCCGCAATCGCCCAAGCCGAGGCCGCCGAACGCAGCGCCACCGCCCTGGAGCGGATTGCCAGCCTGCTTGACGGCGCAATCGTCAACGTGCAGGACGGCGAGAAGGCTCTCCAAATCCTGGACTATTTCACCAGTCTGCGCCAGTCCGCTTGACCCACCCCGACCACGGCACCGAGACGCCCGCCCTTGTGGTACAGGCGGGCAAGGAGATTCATCATTGAAACTCAAGACGGTATCGGTCACATACGGGCGCAAGTTCAATCTTGGCGACTACAACAGCGCCACCCTTGAATGCACCATGTGGGCCGACCTGGAAGAAAGCGACGACGAGAATACCGTCAATGCTCTTTGGGCGCAGGCGAAGAATTATGTCAAGGCTCAAGCCCTGCCCATCCTCAAGAAACAACAGGCTGACGCAGAAGCGATTATGACCAGCCTACCACCCGAACTACAGGAGAAGATCAATGCCAATCATCGGACTGACTGACCGGGGGCCGAGCTTCCCGCAAATCGGTATCCTTCGCAAGGGTGCTGTCAAGGGCACCAACACGCCCGGCAAGGACTTGAAGCACTTTCGGCTCGATACCAAGCTGGCTGACGTACAAGCCGCATTCGAGGCCGTCTATGGCAAGGAACCCGTAAGCGTGCGGGTGTTCCTGCCCTACCAGACACCAGCACAGAACTTCGAGGCATGGCGTGAGGAATACACAGCGTCCAGCCTGATTCACCGGTGCGACGGGCAGACGATGACCATTTGGCGCACGCCTGACGGGAAGTATGAGCAAGGTTCCAAGCCCTGCCCGTACATGGCTGGCACCACCGCCCGCACGAAGGCCAAGCCTGGGTGCAAGCCAGTGGGCAGGCTCAAGGTGATTGTTCCCGAACTGCAACGACTGGCCTACGTGCTGGCAACAACGACCAGCATCCACGACATCATCGAACTGACCGGCAACCTGGAAGCGGCCTACGCCCTGCATAGTGACTTGCGGGGAATCCCCTTCATCCTGAGACGCGCGCCCCGCATGATCTCCATGCCGAAAGAAGACGGGTCACGCGTCCGAGTAGAGAAGTGGCTGTTGTTCTTGGAACCAGCACCCGATTGGGTGTCTCTGCAACTGTCTGCCATGTCTCACGCCGCCCTGCCTATCGTGGAAGGTGAGTACAACCTACTCCCTGCCCCGCAAACGATGGCCCTGGCAAGTGGCGTAGTCGTTGACCTGAACACCGGCGAAGTGACAAGCGACGAAGACGAGGACGACGAGGAAGAACCCGAACCCCCGGCTCCACCCGCACCCAAGCCCATGTCGCCCGCCGAATTGCAAGGCTGGCTCCGCACGATTGCCAAAGCCAGCATGAGCGAACCCGAACTGACAACCGGCTGGCGTGACGGCATCATTGGCACCATCGACCGCATGACTGAACCGAACGGGCACCATGCCCTGCTCAAGTGGGCATTCGGCAACAGCACCGGCTCACGCAAGGCCCTGACCAACGGGCAGATTCACGCTCTCAAGGCTTGGCTCCAAACGCATTCGGTTGCGCAGATCGTCAATGATGTGGAAAAGAA
>CALMSM010000137.1 GCA_937872425.1 uncultured Candidatus Saccharibacteria bacterium | reverse complement strand
GCAAAGGTACGTCACGACCCAAATGTCGATTTACCAGCACTATTTGCCGCCTACCAGGCAAGCCACAATCCTGACATACAGATGTCAATTTGTGCTGGGCTCTCGCGCAGTAAAGACACTAAACAGATTGCATTGATTTTTGAAAAAGCATTGGGCGAGGATGGATTTGTTAGACCTCAAGATATCTTCCGGTGGTTTGCATACTTAATGCGTTCGCGCTATAGCCGCGATGCAGCCTGGGAGTGGATTACAACAAGCTGGCCACGACTAGAGAAGATGTTTGGCGATTCTAAATCATTTGAGTACTTCGTGGTCTACTCTGCTGCATCGCTCAACACGCCCGAATGGGAGAAGAAGTTCCATGATTTCTTTGATTCTATGCTCAATAACATCATCCTTCGGCGCAACATCAAAGTTGCACACGGCGAAATTGCCGCCCGTGTAGCCTGGCGCACCCGCGACGAGCCACTGCTTAAAAAATACCTTTCGGCCTCAGTCTAGGATTTCCACGAAACTAAATTGGTTACCGTCTACCGCAACGGCAGCAAGTCTGATGTCGTATCCCCAGTCGTTCTCGGCAGCCCAGATTTCCGCAGCGAACTTCATCTGCTCAAGTTTCTTCGCTGTTATATAGTCTATGGCACTTCCCCATGCACTGCTCGCTCGCGATTTAACCTCAACAAAATATAGTGTCTTTTTCTTGCAAACCACAATATCAATTTCACACTGCCTGGTTCGCCAGTTTAGCTCAACAATCTTGAAGCCTTGTGCGCGCAACCACTCCGCCGCTAGCTTCTCGGCGTCATGACCTGTTTGATAATTACTCATACGAACTTGGCGACGGGTTTATAGCTCAGCCTGTGTACCTGGCTCACACCAAGCCGCGCCAAGCCTTCCATGTGTAATTTTGTGCCGTAGCCAACATGTTTTTCGAATCCGTAGCCTGGTATTGTCTGTGCGAGCTCTGTCATGTGGTTGTCCCTGATAACTTTTGCATAGATACTAGCAGCGCTCACTATAGGGTATGATGCGTCTGCGTCAATAACGGCTGTAACATTCGTGTAGTCTGACGAGCAATAATTGATATGACCATCCATGATAATCTGCTCGTGAGGGAGGGCACTCAACGCTTGGAGCGCTCTGGACACTGCTAGCTCCATTGCCGCAGTGAGCCCAATAGTGTCGACCTCTTTTGCGGTCACCCAACCCTCTCCAAGGTCACAAGATTGCTGTATCAAAGGCATTATTTTCTCGCGCTTCGCTTTACTCAAAACTTTGGAGTCGTTAAGACCCTCTGGAAGCAGTCCGATATCACGAGCAGCGACCACCAGCAATGGACCTGCCCATGCGCCTCGTCCAACTTCGTCTATGCCTATCATGTCACTCAGTATAGCTTTTAGAACACAAACTTGCACATCTGTTGAATCTATATAGACTAGGGGTATGAGTGAGTTACCGTACGCTAAAGAGCTACAATTTGCCCAACGACAAGCACTTGAGGCGGGTACAGTTATGCTCAGCTACTTTGATGATGACCAGGGCATAGAGATAAAAGCCGATGGCTCGCCCGTCACTGTTGCAGACACCACTGTAAACCAGAACGTCCTGAATGCTGTTGAGCAAGAATATCCTGACGATAGCCTGATCGGAGAAGAGCTCAGCAGCGAGATAACTAATCGCCCAAGGCGCTGGATTCTTGACCCAATCGATGGGACGAAGTCATTCACGCATGGCCTGACACTGGCGCGGTTTTCGTTGGGTCTCACAAAACAAGAATTAGCATACCTTGGGGTCGCTTATGACCCATTTACACAGCGAATGTACAGTGGTGTCAGTGACCAGGGTAGTTTTCGTAATGGACGCAGATTGCAGGTCTCGAACCACGGACTTCGGGGAGGCCTCGTGTCGGTTACCGGTAATCCAGCAAATGTAATCGGCAGCCAATTCGTCCGCCGCTTATTGGATGAAAAGGCAGATGTCTTACCAATTGACGGTGCGGTTGCCAAGTCTTTGCTTGTCGCCGAGGGGAAATCCGTCGGATACGTTGGACCGTCAGTAAAACCTCACGATATGGCTGCCGTTGACGTTATTGTCCGAGAAGCCGGCGGTATGGTAACTGACCTTGATGGGAATCGCCTCAATTACGAGCTAGGGTTCAAGGGAGCAGTAGTATCAAATGGTGTCGTCCACGAGCAGCTCCTAGACATGTATCACGCCGGTGTGTAAGTATTCCGTCTCCTGTAGTACTATCAGCTTTGTTTATTGCTATTTCTAGGTTTTCATTATAGGATATATCTCTATGTCTGAAGGAGTACTAGAAATTCGACAACGGCTTGTAGAGACTCTGTCATACCATGGCATCGGGACTCATGCCGAAGTTCCACTTGGGACTCTGGCTGATTTTGGCTTAATGAACGGAGCAATGATCGTAAGAGCAAGTGGTGTATACCTTGAGGCTGTAAACGATACAAAACCAGTGGAACCGAGCGTTGAGCTGCATGACTCTCTTGTACGAGCAAGTTTAGCCGCAACAAGCCACATCGCAAGCCTCAGTGATGTTGGAGGCAACAAGAAGATGGCCGAGATTTTTGGCGCGCAGTTTTTGGCCTGTTTTCAATTTATCAAAAAAATAGAGCGCATGCGCTCCAATCCATATGAGGATGTCTTTGATTTCCGTGCCATAACCGACGAAGACCAGGCTATAGCTGACACTCTGGATGCAGAAATGGCTCAACAAGGGGCAGAATACCTAAAATCACCTAACGGCCAACTACTGCTCTCAACTGAACCAGAAGATGTGCAGGGCCAGGGCTGCCCTCTCCGGCGCCGAAATAGTACACAATCGACTGAGCTCGAGAATCTAGTGTCTTCTTTGGTGAATGAGTACTTCGACTCTGATTCCCCATTCTACGGAACGGGCTTTCATGGGATAGGTAATTTTGCGCTTCTTCGTCTTCGTGCTTCGGGCCTATGGAACCCATCGGAGGATACCCGGCAATACGATTGGCAGCTACCGACTCCCAGCGAGCAACATTAGCTGCGGATACATAGAAATATGCGCGACTAAACGTATACGAAATAGTGCCGCGCAGGCTACTCTGTCGTTGTTTCGTGGGCGGCTAAAGCAGCGGCTGCCTTCGCTTCGAGCTCTGCTTCTGCAGCGGCTTTTTCTGCTGCCTTGGCTTCTGCCTCAGCTGCAGCGGCCGCTTTAGCCTCTGCTTCTGCAGCTTTTTCTGCTTCGTGATCACGGATTTCGTTTACTGCGTCTTTGTCGAAATCTACGCCTGTCAAGCGAGCTGACTTACCAGTACGCTCACGCATGTATGTAAGGTAGTTGCGGCGAACTTTGCTGCGCTTTGTAACTTCGACTTTTACGACAAGGGGGCTGTGGAGCAAAAAGCTCTTTTCTACGCCGACACCGCTAGCGATGCGGCGAACGAGGATGCGGCTTGTGTGGCTACCTGTTTTGCTGACACGGATAACAAGACCTTGGAAGATCTGTACGCGCTCTTTGCCACCTTCGCGAATCTTTTGGTGGACCTTTACGGTATCACCAGGACGCACGTCGACGACTTCGACTTTTTTGTAGCGGTCATTGATTTTCTGAATCACACTTTGCATAACTCGATGTAGTCTACACGAACTCTCTGTTATTTGCAACACCCTAATGCAAACAATGTATACTAATAATCTATGGATTATAAACAACTCGCATTGGATCAACACAAAAAGCTCCGTGGCAAGATAGCCATCGAGCTCAAAGACACCTTGGACACCAAAGATAAGCTCAGTACGTACTACACGCCTGGTGTGGCTGCAGTATCGTCACACGTTGCCGAACACCCAGAGGAAGCGCGTGATTATACCTGGCTCAATAATTCCGTGGCCGTCATCAGCGATGGCTCCGCTGTACTTGGGCTTGGCAATATCGGCCCCTACGGTGCGCTACCCGTAATGGAAGGTAAGTCGATGTTGTTCAAGCACTTTGCCGATATTGATGCCGTGCCAATTATCCTAGATGTGCACTCTGTGAATGAAATCGTGTCTGCAGTAAAAGCGATTGCACCAAGCTTTGGTGGTATCAACCTTGAGGACATTGCCGCACCACAATGTTTTGAGATTGAGGAACAGCTCAAGGAAGCGCTCAGCATCCCCGTGTTTCATGACGATCAACATGGTACAGCCATCGTTGTCCTGGCAGGACTCATTAATGCGATGAAAGTAACCGGACGCAGCCTTGCTGATTGCAGAATCGTCTGTGTAGGAGCCGGGGCAGCAGGTACGGCCATTATGAAACTTATTCACAAGTATGCTCAGCCAGAAATCCTGGCTGTTGATAGCAAAGGTATTGTGTCAGCTGATCGTAGCGACCTGAACGATGAAAAAAAGAAATTGCTGGGATACACAAATCCTAATAGTGTAAGTGGAAGTCTGGAAGACGCACTACAAAATGCAGATATATTCATCGGGGTATCCAAGGCGGGGTTACTGACTACCGACATGGTCAAAAGCATGGCCGCAGACCCTATCGTGTTCGCCATGGCTAACCCGACACCCGAAATTATGCCCGACGTTGCCAAGGAAGCCGGCGTGGCGATTATGGCCACGGGCCGCAGCGATTTCCCTAATCAAGTGAACAATGCACTTGCCTTCCCTGGTATCTTCCGTGGCGCGCTCGATAACAAAGTACGCAAAATTACCGACGACCATAAGGTTGCTTCAGCTGAAGTTATTGCAGGGCTAGTTGCAAACCCGTCAGCAGAAGAAATCATACCAAGTGTCTTAGATGATCGACTCGTTTCCGAAATCGCCAGAGTAATCATCTAACCATGAAAGCTGAGCACGGCACCTTGGCAATCCCTGACGATCCAACCCCATGGGTAATCGTACATTCAAAAGAAGAAAAGCACTGGTGTGTACTTTGGCTCCAGGGCTGGACAAGTACGATTGAAGGTCATCTAGGGGGCATAGAGCGCATGGCCCAAAAGAGTGGTGTTGCGTTTGCCATGCTGGATTATGCTGGCCATGGATCACATCCGACCACACTGGATAAAAGCACAAAACAGTCTCAGCATATTGAAACTCTTGCTGCATATGACGAGCTGACCAAGCTCGGCTATAAACACATCATCGTGATTGGCGGTAGTTTTGGAGGCTATATGACAGCGCTGCTCACCGGCAAACGTACTCCGAAAGCAGTTGTACTGCGCGCGCCTGCTGCATATCCAAATGATGAATTTGAATTACCAAATTCCAAAACGCGGCAATATACGGGCAGCGGCAGCGATCGGTTCGGGTTTGACAAAGACCCTGAAGCACACATGGGTAGTATAGCTTTTGAGGCAATCGCAGGATATACAGGAGCTGTGTATGTTCTTGAGCACGAGGACGATGAAGTTATCCCAAAGATTATTCCACGGACTTATTTCTCACATGCAAAACACGGTAATTACTTACTCATACCCAACACCAAACACTCCCCAAAGACCATGCCTAGCCCGGAGAAAAACATCGCTTATATCGAGCACTTACTCGTGAGCATCATCAAACTCGTTCAACTCACCCCTTAGTTATAAACGAGAAGCCTGGCGCGCTTCACGTTAGTCCCTTTCCATGCTGAGCGCGGTGAGCGTACTTGATGGCCTGCTGATCTTGGCCGATTGTTGTCATCACTTCTGCGGCTGTTCTCCCCAAGAATGACACATCCTAGGGGCACAAGTGGTACATCAACAAAAGGTTGGGCGTCATGGCGAGCTGCGTCATGAATAAATGCGTTTGGGGTTATGCGCCATGTCCATGGCAACTTTGATGCTTGGTAAAGCATGTAGCTCATTGTTACGCGTAGTTCATGGCTTTCGTTTTCATCCACGTGTGGTGCCTGAAAATTACTCCCACGTTTTGTGGGAGGTATCCCAACCAGAGAAGTAACAGCTGTCGTTGAAATGTGCCCGGCCCCACCCTCGCGCTGCTGGAGAATCAATGCTCCATGCAGCGCTGTAATGCGTGTGTGCTGTGGATGCATTTTTACGAATTTTGCTACTTCGGGAGGACTCTTGATGACACCCGATGTAATAGCATCGGTGACCTCTTCGACAAACTCTTTGTGGCCTGGTTCTGTAACCCGCTCAATGACCGTTGCATCCCGTGTCGCCAAGCTGCCAATTCCCATCTCTAACATGTCGTCAAACGTGGCTTCGGGCACAAAAGTAACGTCCACCGACCTTTGGTCAGGTTTCATTTCGTACTGTATCATTCTGCATACAATAACACATTTACATGGTTCTAGTTATCCAACGACGCGGAGAATTTCATCTAAGGTTGTTTCGCCCGCAATAACCCGGAGAACACCATCTTGTAGCATTGTACGCATGGCGCTCGCAATGGCTGCGGACTCGATTTGCTGAGTCGTCAATGCATGGCCAGATATCAACAGTTCCCCGACTTTCCCAGTCATCATAAAGTGCTCTCTCAAAGCAATTTGGCCCTTAAAGCCATAGGGGTTATCTGCTGTTTTGACGGGCTTGTAAAGTTTGAGACCTTCGAGGCTTGGCCTGTCGGTCCCCACAGGTAGGCTGGCGACGACTTGCTTAAGCCACTCGAGCGTCTTGGGGTCTGGGTCATAGGCTTCTTTGGTTTTCTCGTCAAGCTTGCGCACCAAGCGCTGTGCCATAACCAGGCGAATTGCCGACACAAACAGTGGATTTTCGCCAATAATCTCAGCTAAACGGGTCAAGGCCGCAGCAGCAGAACTGGCGTGGAAAGTTGATAGCACAAGATGGCCAGTCAGTGCAGCCTGCAACGCAGTCTTGGCCGTGTCACCATCGCGGATTTCTCCGACCATCACGATATCTGGGTCAAGGCGTAAGATTGCCTTAAGCCGTTCCGCAAAACCACCTTCGGTTACCTGCTTGCCTGTTAGCGGAATCTGAACAACACCAGCAAACTGATACTCCACTGGGTCTTCGATTGTTATAATTTTGCGCTCTTCTGTGTTGAGTGTGTTGAGCATTGAGTACAGGGTTGTTGTTTTACCTGAGCCAGTTGGCCCTACAACCATAACCAGACCACTTGGCTTGGATATGATATCGTCTACAATTTTGCGCTGTGATGTTGATAGTCCAAGCCTGTCCAGTGTGTACATGGACTGGTCCATGTTGAACAAACGCATGACGACGTCCATGCTATTGACAGTCGGCACAGTCTCAAGACGTACGTTAACATCAACGTTGGTACCATCGGCCATGGTGACTTTTTGAGATATATGGCCCTGCTGAGCTTCTTCTGATGCCGTAGAGACGTTGGCAGAGCTGGCAAGTACGGACATCAATATACGGTATTTCTCGGGATCAAGCCTGGCTATTTCGTGAAGCACTCCATCTATGCGGAATCTAATCCGAACGTCCTCACGTTGTGTTTCAATGTGGATATCAGACGCACCTAAGCCGTGCGCTTGGCTTACTAGGTAGGCAAGCATATCATCTGCACGCACCTGCTTGAGCACTTCTGAAACTTTACCAACCTGGTCTTTTTTGTCACCGGCTATAGAAATATCGTGATATTCGATTTTCTTTGGCGGATCGTAGAGCTGCATGTATTCGCGGTAGCCCGTGTCCGATATAAGCACAAATGCCGTCTTTTGATCGATGAATCGATTACGCAGATCGGTCATGGTTTGTTGCGAGGTATTGTTGGTGACACCGAATGTCACATTATGATCATCTGCGGCTACGGGTACGATGCGCAGGCTATACAGCTCTGGTACTGTCAGAATGTCTTTGTAAAGCGTCTTGTTTGGCGTTGAACTGTCAAAATATTGTAAGTTGAGTATCTGCGCACGACGCTGCGTGTTCTGTTCATCAAGTTGTCGCTGATCTAGAGCCATAAGCAGTATTATACGCGAGAAAGCGTCACTTTGACAATCGAGCTTTACGCCGTAGACTAGGTAGCGTGTCATCCATTGTATTGATTGCCCACAACCTGCGGAGCGCCCACAACGTTGGGTCATTGCTACGTACAGCCGAAGGACTAGGAATTACCTGTGTCTACCTGACGGGCTATACTCCCCACCCAGCCACGCACGAGGATAGCCGCTTGCCGCATGAAGCGCTCAAGACAACACGAAGCATAAGTAAAACCGCGCTAGGGGCAGAGACGTCACAAAACTGGAAGTTCAGCGCAGATATCAGTGAGGTGTTGTCAACACTCCGGGCTGATGGTTACGAGATAAGCGCTGTCGAGCAAGCAGATCAGTCAGTTGCACTGCCCGACTTTGTGCCACCGCCAAAGCTTGCGCTTATTGTTGGCAGAGAAGTCGAAGGCGTAGAAGGAGAAGTGCTGGAGCAATGCAACACAATCATCGAGATACCCATGCATGGGAAAAAAGAATCATATAATGTGGTCCATGCCGCTGCCATGGCCATGTACCACTGTAGATACCCTGGCGCCACGCAAAAGTGACAATAAG
>CALMSM010000136.1 GCA_937872425.1 uncultured Candidatus Saccharibacteria bacterium | reverse complement strand
GCATCTTGCAAGCCGCACGCTCGTTGAAGTGGAAGGCGGCTTGTACCAGCAGGGTAGGCATAACCGGGCGCACGGCTACCAGGCCGACTGCGAAAAATACAACTGGGCAACGATGACCGGCTGGCGGGTGATTCGGCTAACGTCGATGATGCTCACGCCGGACTATGTGGAATCAATCATTCAGTGGATTCAGGAGGAATCAGCATGAAGCGGCACATTACCGCATACGAACTGGTTCAGGCATACCGTGACCAGTACGCCACGTTGCCGACGGTTGGCGTCGAGTTGCAGGAACTCCGGTACTACGCCGACGCCAACGGCTACGAGATGCCGCACGACGATGACGTGCTGAGCGTGTGCCAGCAGATGCGCTCATGGTCACAGCCGGCGACGGGGCAACCGGGACTATTCGACAACTAGCAGCGGAGCCGGGCAGATGTCGGGCGGTGTTACTCCTGCCGCCGCTCAGGTTATTCCGAGCGTGGACACCGGTTAAAGCCTGCCAGTTGCCGACACGCTGGCAGGAATCCGCAACAATGGAGAATGAGGCAATGGAGATTCTAATCGTAATCGTAATGGTAGCGGTGGCGCTGTTTGCACTTTACGCCATTGCTCGCAGTTCGGGCGAGGCCGACGAACGTGCGGACGAAATGGCCGAGGCAATGCGCCAGGAACGGGAGGATGCAGATGCGTGGGAGAGGATCACCAAATGATTGGACAGGCGTCACTATTTGCACCGGATGAAACACTGCCACTACGCAAGCGGGTAGAGGTGCATTTGGTGCCGCTTGCCGATGTTCGCATGATGCTGGAACGCTGGCACTACCTGCATCGGGTACGCACCGGGCGACAACTCAACTATGCCGTGCTGATTGATGGCGTAGTCGATGGCGTTATCACGTATGCGTACCCGATGATGAGCGCACCGTTAGCAGGTGTACCGTCCGATGAGCTTGTCGAGTTCGCCAGAATGTACCTGCACAGCAACGTGCCTCACACAGCTACCTGTGCAATAGGCAAAACGTTGAGGCGCATACGGCAGGATTGGTCGAATGCCTATCCCGATGCAAAGCCGCTGCGGCTTGTCGTGTCGTGGAGCGATACCGAGTATCACAAAGGCACGATATACAAGGCGGCAAACTTTGAGTGGTTCCGACGCAGTGCCGGACAGAATAGAAAGAATCTTGGCAGTCGTCAAGCGAAGTGGGGTGGGACAAAACGCATTGTTTATGGCGACTATGACCATGACAAAGACTGTTGGATATACCGGCTGGACAAGTGAAAGGCTAACGAGATGATTGACGGGTGGATTGTCAGCGCGCTTGTGGGATTCGCCATCGGTGCGTGCATCGGACTGGCGGCAACGTTGGGATGGAGCTATCGCAAGGGAAGGAAGGGCAAGGATGATTGACAGTTGGTTTGACTGGGCAGTCATTGCGGCGGGTGTGGTTATTCTCATGGGGTGGGCAATTCAAAGGGGACGGATTCGATGACGTTTGACGAGTACCAGGAACAGACCGGGCGCACACGGAGCGAAACGTGCGACACGGTATACGTGGCGGCAAAGTTGCCCATCGAGGCGGGCGAGGCTGCCCAGCACGCTATCAAGGAACACTACCACGGCAAGAAGGTAGACAGGCTGGCGCTGCGTGATGAGCTAGGCGATACGATGTGGCATGTGGCGCAACTGGCGACGGACTACGGGCTGTCACTGGCAGACATTGCACAGGCGAACATTGACAAGCTACGTCAACGCCACGGCGAACAATACAACCCGGCGCACTACACCAACGGGGCGTGAGCATGTGTGATGTGATGGAAACGTGCGCCGACTGCGGTAATGATTACCCTAAGCGCAACATGCGCCGTGGTCGCTGCTCAAAGTGCATCCGGTACGAAAAGAAACACGGCGTCAAGCGGCCACGAGACCTGAAACTGCGTGACCGTTACTGCAAAGTGTGCGGGCGTTATCGAGAATGGGGGACGGGCGGCAATGGAAAATGCAAGCCGTGTAATGAGCACTTCAGGAAGCACGGCGTTGACCGTGACTCCGAATTTGTGCCGTATCGAAAAAATGGCGACCCGTTCCCGATGTGCCG
>CALMSM010000135.1 GCA_937872425.1 uncultured Candidatus Saccharibacteria bacterium | reverse complement strand
AATCTGAATCCAGGCAACAACCCGGGCGAGAATGTATACGAATTTGATATATCCAGCTATAGGGATTTTGGTTCGCACTTTGTAAGTCTACGGGTAGTAAGTGAGACAGGGACCGTCGTAGAAGATACCCCTGTAGCCGGAGTCGGACCATGCGCGGAAATACAATGTGTTGGTAACCCTACGCTAAGTTCTAGCGACCCCTCTCCTGGAGAAGCCATTACGGTGACACAGGTGTTGAACGCAAACATTGGGTCCAGAGGAACCAAAGGGACACTTTATAATGCACGAATCGTATCTACCGGGCCCCCGACTATTACTACCATAAGTGGTAGCCCAGGTGATTTTATTCCGACCAGCCCACAAACAGTTGTCGGTCCGACTTCCGGAGGGAATACCACAGGGCCAATTATCGGCGGCGGTATAGGGCCCGAGGCTCCAGGCCCGAGCAACACAGAAACCATAAAATGGACGATGACCTATCCTGCCGCAGGACAATACACGGGTTGGGTTGCAGTGACAGGCGGTAGCACTGTGAACTGCCCATTTGACACTACTGGCATACCCGTCAGCGCCAAACCATACCTACGTGCATGGCGGGGTGATGTTGTAGCTGGTTGTGAGGGCACGGCTGGATGGCCCAAGAGAAGTGGGCTGACTACAAACGGGAGAATAACCACCAGCTCGCTTGGAGGCGGCAAAGGTGCTGGGACCGATATGATTGCACAGGCGCTTGATAGAATAGATGGGTTTACGAGTGGTCAAAAAACCGGGCGAACAGTCGAAGACTACATGACACTAGCCAACACAACGTCTGTTGGACCTGCACCCAACGCCACATGGGGTGGCAGATTCGGCAAGGGGCAGTGCGCTTCGGACTACTACGCTGGAGCCCCTACCCCATCATCTTCGAACGGCAATAAAGGAGCTCTCCCTAGCAAACTCGACTCGTTGACATCTGGCGATTACATTTACTCTGGGGGAACGCTCGGGAGCGCTGGGGCCAGCTCAATAACAGCCGGACAACACATCACAGTCTATGTTGACGGCGACTTAACCATAACCAACGATATTCTGCTTGGCGGGAGTACAAGCTGGGCTGGTGCTACAAGCATTCCTTCGCTGAAAGTCGTCGTAAGCGGCGATATATACATTGATCATGCGGTGTCAAAGATAGAAGGCATATTCATTGCTCAGCCAAAGAAAGGCGCACCGGATAGTGGCGGCACCATCATTACATGCTCAGATGGCCACGGACGCTTTAATGCTGGTACAAACAAAGATAACAAAAAAGCTCTCATCGATAATTGTGCTGACACCACGGCATCAACCAGCCTGTCAGTCTACGGGGCACTGGTCGCACGAAGGCTCGAGCTCTTGCGACTGAAATGGTCCATAAACAACGCAAGCCCTGGCGACAACCTAAACGCTTCAGGCGTACCTGCCGGAACTGCTGCTGAGAAGTTTATCTATAGCCCCGAAACGTGGCTATTCGCTGGTAGCCCAACAGCGAACGCAGGCACCTATGACTCCATCACTTCATTGCCGCCCGTTTTCTAGCTCCTACCTCTAGCAAAACGCTTGTGATTACTCTATACTGGAAAGCAAATGAGAATTTCAGATGCGTTGGTGGAGAAGCTTCTGCTGGATACCGGTACAACAACAGCCGAGCAGCTCAAAAGTGTCCGTGAGCAGAATCAAGATGACAAAAAACCGCTCCAAGATCTTGTGGTCCAAGCCAGCTTGGTTTCCGAAAAGGATTTGACCAAACTCTACGCTGCCGAAGTTGACGTCCCGTTTGTCGAGCTAAAGCCCCAAGACATCAAAAGCGAAGTGCTCCACAAAGTCCCAGAGCGCATTGCCCGCCAATACAATGCGGTAGTATATGAAATCACCGAAGATGGAGCCATGCTCATTGCCATGGCCGACCCCGATGACATCCAAGCTATCAGCTTCCTCAAGAAGCAACTTGGTGATGGCATTACCGTATCCGTTGCCACGCGGTCCAACATCTCGGCAGCACTCGACCAGTACCGTGGCAATATCGGTAGCGAACTAACTAAGGTAATGACACCAGAAGACAAAGCCGACGACGACGAAGAAGAAATTCGTGAAGAAGACTTGGCAGAAGACTCCCCTGTTGCACAAACAGTTAACCTGCTCATCGAATACGCAATTCACTCTGGTGCAAGTGATATTCACATTGAACCTCGTGAAACCTACGTCAGCGTACGTTACCGTGTTGATGGCGTGTTGCGCGAAGCTAACAAGTTACCCAAAAAGGTTCATGGCGCGCTCGTATCTCGTATCAAAATCTTGAGCAATCTTAAAATCGACGAACGACGCGCTCCGCAAGATGGCCGGTTCAAAATAGAGATAAATGGTCAGACCTATGCGCTTCGTGTCTCTACGCTGCCGATTACTGAGGGCGAAAAGGTTGTTATGCGTGTGCTCAACGAATCGGCCAAAGCCGCCACGCTTGAAGACCTCGGCTACTGGGGTATCAGCCTGGACAGCATCAATCATGCAATCAAACAGCCACACGGCATGATTCTAGTGACCGGTCCAACCGGATCCGGGAAATCCACCAGTTTGTTTAGCACGCTCAGCCTGCTCAATAAGCCAACAATCAATATCAGTACCGTAGAAGACCCAGTGGAATACAAAATCCCCGGCGCGAACCAAGTACAGCTCAACCCCAAAGCTGGTATGACGTTCGCTAGTGGCCTCCGTGCACTCATGCGCCAAGATCCTAATGTCATTATGGTGGGAGAGATTCGTGACGGCGAAACAGCCGACATCGGCGTCCAAGCCGCCCTGACTGGTCACCTGGTATTTGCGACACTCCACACAAACAATGCAGCAACCTGTCTCCCGCGTTTACTCGACATGGGTATCGAGCCGTTCTTGATTGCTAGCACAGTGCGTGCCGTTGTTGGTCAGCGCCTAGTGCGTAAGTTGTGCGTGGACTGCCGTGAGTCATTCGTACCTGATGCGCCTGTTATCAAAGAAATCGCCAACCTCTTTGGTATAGACAACCCTGGTGTCATGAAACACTTCCATGAGCTCGAGAAGCAAGCACTGGCGGGTGGGATTGGCGCAACTTCTACCGGCAAGAGCAAGGTTGATACTAGCAAATTATCCAGCACCGAAACCAAGCTTGCCCTCCTCTACCGACCACACGATGGCGGCTGCGCAGCTTGCTCACACACTGGCTACAAGGGCCGCGTGGGCATCTACGAAGTACTTGATGGCTCGACCGAAATCCAAAAGCAAATTATTGCCGGAGCGAGCACTGAAGATATCCAGGACACTGCAATCAAAGCAGGCATGATTAGGATGCAAGTAGATGGCTTCATCAAAGCGCTCCGTGGGCAGACATCTGTCGAAGAGATAATGCGTGTCACGACCGAGAAATAACTCATGAAATTTACCTACACAGCAACCAACGACAGTGGTAAAACAGTCAAAGGCCAAACTGAAGGCCCAGACAGAGCAAGCGTCGTGCAGGCATTGCACAAACAAGGATTGCGGCCAATCGTCGTAAAGTTGGCCGGCGGCAAACAATCAACCGTCAAAAGCAAGAAGGTCAAACTCAAGGATCTCGTAATATTTACCCGGCAGCTTTCTACGATGATTTCTGCTGGGGTACCGCTTGTCCGATCATTAGCAACCCTACAGACGCAAACCAACAGCAAAAACTTCAAAGAGGTGCTGGGCGAAATAAGCAAAGATATCGAAGGAGGTGGCGCGCTAGGTGATAGTTTAGCGAAGCACCCCAAGGTGTTCTCTGAAGTGTACATCAACATGGTGCGAGCCGGCGAAGCCGGTGGTATTCTGGATGACATCCTAAAACGCCTTGCCTCCCAAGTCGAACAAGACGCGAGCATGCGCAAAAAGATTAAATCAGCCATGATGTACCCAATCGTTATCTTCAGCATTACCATTGTTGCATTCTTTGGAATTATGATTTTTGTTATTCCTAAGATTGGCAAAATCCTGACTGACCTGGGTGGGCCAGACGCCAAACTACCTATTTACACCCGTGTGATGTTATCAGGCAGCTCTTTCATGCAGCACAACGCGATTATTATCGTTGGTGTCACGATTGGGGGTATCTATATACTCAAACGTTACCTTAGAACACCTAGCGGCAAATACAAGTTCCATGCGCTTTTGCTTCGTACCCCAATTATCAAAGGTATCGTCACCAAGATCGCCATCGCGCGTTTTGCGCGCACGTTCGCTTCGCTCATGACAGCTGGTGTTAGTGTGCTGAACGCACTCGAGGTAACTGGTGGAGCGATTGGCAACAAAGTGATTGAAGCAGAGCTCATAGAGGCCGCCAAAGAAGTCAAGAACGGTAAACAGCTCAGTGAGCCGCTATCAGCCAGCCCACACTTCCCGCCCATCATTAGCCAGATGCTTGCAATTGGCGAAGAAACCGGGCAGATTGATACGATACTTGTACGTGTTGCTGATTTCTATGAAGAAGAGGTCGAGACGGTGATTGATGGCCTGAGTGCATTGATTGAACCACTTATGATTGTCGTACTTGGGAGTATCGTGGGTGTGATTGCTGCGAGTGTGATGGGCCCAATTGCAAGCCTCAGTAAAAATATCGGGGGCAGCTAACATGCTCAGGAATGCTCCTATCAGCACTAGCAGTATGAGGCACTACCTTGCTATACTACAAAGTAGATTTGACACTATGGATGGGCAGGCATGAGTAATATTTTCTTCTACCAGGATAAACCGATTTTTGGACTTGATGTTGGGTTTTCTAGTGTGAAAGTCATGCAGCTCGAGCGCCATAAGAATGGTCTGCAGGTGGTTGGCTATGGAGTGACTAGGTTTGACTCGGCAGCCATTCAAGATGGTATCGTCATCAACCCAGAGTCGATTGCCAAAGATATACAAACGTTATTCAACGAACACTTAGTGGGTACAATCAACACTCGTCGGGTTGTTCTGTCTATTCCTGGCGCTCATACGTTTACCAGGACCGTCAAACTGCCCAAGCTCTCTGCCCAAGACCTCGGCGAGGCAATTAGGCTTGAGACCGAGGAATACATCCCTTTGCCCCTGGAGGATATGTACCTCGACTACTCCATTACAAACTCAACTGACAAAGAGCAAGAAATCCTTGTTGTCGCCGTACCCAAAGAGCTTGTGGACTCGTACGTAACCCTAAGTAACTTGCTTGGGCTTGAGACTGTCGCCGTAGAGACAACAATCAACGGAACATGTCGATTGTTTGCTGCTGCCGACGTCAACAAAACACCAACCGTGCTGATTGACCTTGGCTCACAATCATCGGATATCACCGTCTACGATAACGGCATCGTCGTGACCTCGACTGTTCCTGGAGGCGGCGACAGCTTCTCTGAGGCAATCGCTGATAAGCTAGGTGTTACACACAAAGAAGCCCATCTCATCAAAACACGTTACGGGTTTGGCGTCAGCAAAAAGCAAAAAGAAATTAACGAAGCACTTGAGCCGATTATGAAGCAGCTGGAAAAAGAAATTCGTCGCATGGTTCGATATTACGAAGAGCGATCTGGAGAAGGCCGCAAAATAGACCAAGTTGTCACAATGGGTGGTGGCGCCAACATGCCTGGTCTCGCAGACTATCTGACCAATACGCTTCGTCTCCCTGTCCGTATTTGTGACCCTTGGGTAGACCTAGATTTTCACAAGCTACAACCGCCTACCGCAAGCGAGAAAGCCATGTACGCTACCGTGGGCGGTATGTCACTGATTAAGCCTGGGGAGATTTTTGCATGATTAACCTGCTTCCTCCCGACGTAAAAAGCAACATCGTATTTGCCCGCCGCAACACCAGCCTCAGGAGCTGGCTGTTAGCACTCATGGCGGCAATCGTGGCGGTGTGCATTGTGGTTGGGTCAGGGCAGCTGTATCTGCGCTACTCCATCAACACATATACAAAGCAGCTCAGCGCTGGGCAAGAGCAGCTCAAAGCACAGAATCTCGAGGAGACACAAAAAGAAGTGGAGGCCGTATCAAGCAATCTTAAACTCGTCGTGCAGGTACTATCGCGTGCCGTGCTGTTCTCGAAGCTTCTTGGCCAAATTGGTTCAACAATTCCGAGTGGCTCCGTACTCACGAACCTCAGCATCAGCAACAAGGTTGATGGTGGAATTGATCTATCATTTGCTTCGACTGACTATCAAACAGGCACCCAGGTACAGCTCAACCTGTCAGACCCAAACAACAAGATATTCGAAAAAGCCGACATCATTAACATTCAGTGCGCCCAGACCGCTGTGCCCACCAAGTATCCCTGTACTATTCAAATCAGAGCATTGTTTACCAAAAATAACTCATTCAGTTTTATCAGTAAGAACTCTGGAGCAGCACAATGACAAGCAAACGCGCATTTATAGCGATGGTAGTCCTTGTCTGTATTGTTTCGGGTGCACTAGTGGGCGTTGTCGTTTTTGGTGACCAACTCCTCCAAAAACAATCAGCCAAACTGACTGATTTGAAAGTTCAGAATGCCGTAGTTGATGCTCAGGCACTAGCACTTGCCAAGGCAAAGAAAGACATCGCAAGCTACACTGCTCTCAATAACATTGCTAAACAAATTGTTCCCCAGGATAAAGACCAAGCCCGTGCCGTACGAGAAATCGTGACAATAGCCGAGGATACTGGAGTTGATATCGCCAGCATCACCTTCCCAGCATCAAACCTCGGCCAAGCACCGGCAAAGGTAACAACGCCCGAGGGCGGTGCTGCAGCAACCCCAGACACGACAACTCCGGCAGCACCACCCGTTTCCCAGGTAAAACCAGTCGATGGAATTAGCGGTGTATACCAGCTCGACATCACCGTAAACACCACCCTAACTCAGCCCATCAGCTATGTTCAGCTCATTGATTTCCTGGGCCGACTCGAGCAAAATCGCCGAACCGCGCAGATAACCAACCTGACTATAACCCCAAACCCACTTGATCGCAGTTCACTTACCTTCAGCCTTCAACTAACTATCTATATAAAGCCATGAAAAAACCAAAGACATCCCTCAAGCAACAAATCAAACCAGTCATCCAGTTTCTGAATACCTACAAGAAGTTTCTGTTTGTCTTGATTGTGCTCGGTATTATCGTATTTTTAGTATTCCGGATTAAGCAGCTCTCTATGGCGGAACCAACTCAAGCAGCTATTGATGAGAAACTGCAGACTGTTACACGACCGAAGTTCGATCAGGCCGTGCTTAATCGCATTCAGCAGTTACAAGACCAAAACGTTGACGTGCAATCACTGTTTGACCAAGCCCGCAATAACCCATTCAGCGAATAGCCTACTGCTCTGGAGACGGTGGTATGTCTGGGCCGCTGAGCTCATTGGGCTCTGGTGATGGTGCTGGGCTTGCGGGCGGCACCTGCGCCAATGGCTCGACAGAAGGAGTCTCCGGAGCTGGGTTAGCAACAGGTGGCTCAGAGCGCCATGCATTGCCGGGCACAGGGGCCCTTCGGCCGAGCGTTGTCTGAATCTGGCCGCTCTCAAGTGCTGCCGCGTAGTTCTCATGAGCCTCAACAATCGCCTTGGCGATAATGTTTGGTTGGGCCAGCACGTTAAACTCATAGTTGTCTTGTTCGCCTGGGGTTTCTACGGCAATATGCCCGTAGCCAAGCATTGAGCCGATTGCATCTTGCTTAACCGTAACGTCAGCAACATGCTGGAGGTTCAACTGAGAAACCTTGGACGTAAAGATTGTTGGCTTGTTGTATTGCATCAGTGATTCTTCAGTAAGGATTAGCATCTCCTGCTGCTTGAGCCATACCGGCACGAGTGCGATGACCGCAATTGAGCCAATCATAAATAGCCCGATGGCTACAATACCATCCATCATTTTGTCGTTAATACCAAAGCTCGCCTGTTGAAATTTTAGGCCAATAAGACAGGCAAACAGAACCAAACAGATAAAACCAGCCCCAATCATAATCGAAATATAGGCAAACCAATGGTGCTTTACCGTTAGAAGGATTTTCTCATGTTGTCCGATAGGAAGTTTTACGCGTAATGCTTCGTCAGTCATTGCTGTTTACTATACCTATTTCATCCTCGTCTAGCAATGAGGCTTGGGTCTCATTTTGTCCCTTACGTTTACGGCCAACGTGCTTGTAGCCTTTGTCGGTGACTTTGCGCCCCCTAGGAGTGCGCTCCAAAAACCCAATCTGTAGTAAGTATGGCTCAAAGAAGTCTTCAATGGTCGTGCGCTCATCGCCGGTCAGTGCCGCAAGCGTATCAACGCCAACTGGTCCACCGCTGTGGTTGTCGATGATTGCCTCCAATAGCCGGCGGTCGGCAGGGTCCAGGCCAGCAGCATCAATCTCAAGCAAATCAAGCGCACCATGCGCAATGTGTGTATCAATAATTCCATCACCATTGATGTCTGCGTAGTCTCGCACACGTTTTAATAGCCTGTTAGCGATACGTGGTGTGAGCCTCGCACGTGAGCTAATGATGGTTGCAGCAGCAGGATGAATCTTGACATTCAATATATCCGCAGATCTATTGATAATCTGAGCAATCTCTTCTGGGTTATAGAATTCAAGTCGATGCATAATACCAAATCTATCGCGAAGTGGAGCAGCCAATGCGCCAGTGCGTGTCGTCGCGCCAATGATTGTGAACTTAGGCAGGTCAAGTCGCAATGATTTTGCTGATGGGCCCTTGCCTAGCATGATATCCAGCTTGAAATCTTCCATGGCACTATAGAGCACTTCCTCGATACTCCGACCAAGTCTGTGAATCTCATCGATAAATAGAATATCGCCGTCCTGCAGATTTGTAAGCAAACTTGCCAGATCGCCAGCGTGGCTTATGGCTGGGCCTGATGTCACCCGAATCTGTGCGCCCATCTCGTTCGCAATAACCGTTGCCATCGTTGTCTTCCCTAAGCCGGGAGGTCCATACAGAAGTACGTGATCAATTGGCTCTTCACGCTTTTTTGCAGCATCAATCGCTAGCTTTAGATTCTTTTTGAGTCGCTCTTGCCCAATGTAGTTTTTGAAATCTTTGGGACGCAGTGAACTTTCGAACTGCTCCTCGGCTTGGTCATCAGTGCCGTCATCATGTACACCAGTATTCACAATTCGTTCAATGGCCATTATGCTACATCCTCCTTGATCCAGTCGTACACCCCATCATTCGAGCGCGGGATATCCACTTGGTTCAACACGTACTGGTCATAGCTGTGAAGTTTCTTCACCGTTGCATCAATTAATTCAAATGCCTTAACCGTAGACTCAATGAGTAGCAACACCTCTGGAGTATGTTGAACTTTACCTTCCCAGCGAAATGTTGACCGAACGGGCATTGTCTTAACACAGGCTGCGTGTCGATTATTTACTAGCTCTTCGGCAATTACCTTTGCCTCTGTCTCATCCACGCACGTTAACATATACAGCGCCTGTTTCATTTACTCTGCTGACTTCCTGTTGATAATTATTTCGCTGACTTCCATATTTTTGGGCAGGCTCATAATGGTTGACATAAAGTCGGCGACTTCAGCTGGGTCCATCCAATTTTCGGGGTCTGGTAATGATTCGCCAGTCACCTTTTTGGCTATATCAGACCTAAAGCCGCCAACACAAAAACTCACAACCCGTACATTAGTATCCTTGAATTCAACCTGTAGATTCTGGCTAAAGCCGCGCATCGCCCACTTGGAGCTTCCGTAAGACGCCTGATCTTTGTATGCTTTAGTGCCTACTGTTGATGCTACATTTACTATGCATGCACCGTCGTCTTTAAGCCGGTCAGCTAGACCAGAAGTCAGTAGCATCGGGCCAGTTACGTTCACTGCAAACACATCGTTAATATTGTCCGCGGTAAGTCGGTTGAGCTTCTGAAAACTCAATATGCCGGCGCAGTTC
>CALMSM010000134.1 GCA_937872425.1 uncultured Candidatus Saccharibacteria bacterium | reverse complement strand
CTTCAAGAGCAAGTCATTGATATGTCCGGTCTTTGGCCAATCCAAAAGGTGCACGGATTCACCGCCTGTCAGGTTGTAGTAGAGCTCTTCGGCCAAAAACGGCGTAAATGGTGCCAATACCATACTCAACTGTACCAAAACGTAGTGGAGCGTCTTATACGCGCTATTCTTATCTGCATCGTCACCACTCTTCCAGAATCGACGGCGGCTTCTACGTACGTACCAGTTGCTCGCGTCTTCGATGAATGGCAAGATTGGCTTGACTGCATTTGGTATGTCATAGATGTCCATGTGTTTCTCGACCTCTAGGGTGAGTTGATGCACACGACTGATAACCCAAGCGTCCAATGGATTCTTACATAATTCTGATGGGTCTTCGTGCTTGCCGTCCCATTCCCAGTTATCAACTTCGGCATACATCGTGAAAAAGTCATACATGTTCCATACCATGGTCAACTTACGAGCCGTGTCACTCACATCCTTGTCCTGCAGGGCAAAGTCTTCGCCGTTCAGCAGCGGTGAGCTCAGGAACAACATTCGGAGGCTGTCTGCGCTATATTGGTCCATCAGAACATTCGGATCAGTATAATTGCCGAAGCTTTTGCTCATTTTGCGACCATCATTTCCAGCTAGTGTGCCGTGCACCAATGCATTCTTGAATGCAGCCGTGTCAAACAACCCCACACTCACTGCCTGCATGTAATAAAACCATGCACGCACCTGTGGCACATACTCTACAATGAAGTCGCCAGGAAAGTTCTGCTCAAACTTCTCAACATTCTCAAACGGGTAATGGAATTGAGCAAATGGCATGCTTCCGCTCTCGAACCAACAGTCCATGACCTTTTCGATACGGGTGTAGTGCACACCGTCCAGGTCAAATTCAATATCATCCACCCATGGTCGGTGATAGTCCTCTAGTTCAACGCCGCTTAACTCTTTGAGTTCAGCGTAGCTGCCCACAACTTTAATGACTTCTTTACCGGCTTTGTCCGTGCCCTTCCAAACAGGCATGGCAGTCGCCCAAAACCTGTCACGGCTAAGATTCCAATCAGGTGCTGATTCTATGGTCTTGGCTGAACGCCCTTTTTTGATGTGCTCCGGGAACCAGTTGATGCCACCGTTTTGTTCCAACATCTCTTGACGCTGGCCATCGATGTCCATAAACCAACTTGGATGAGCACGATACATGAGTTTGGTTCCACATCGGTGACAATGCGGATAACTATGACGTATATACGCAATACGGAAGACGACCCCGCGTTCATGTAATGTCTTGGCAATCTCTTTGTTCACGTCCCAGACCAACTGGCCCTTCCACTCACCATCAGTGTATATGCCGTTCTCATCCGTGCTCATAACCCATGGGAATCCAGCTTCTTTACTCAACTGATAGTCTTCTTCACCATATGCTGGCGACTCGTGTGCGATACCCGTTCCGTCTTCATCATGCACAAAATCTGCGTGCCAGACTTTAAATGCTTTCTCACCCATGTCTTTGTACGTATCAAACAACGGCTCATACGACTTACCAACCAATTCCTTGCCCTTAAATGTCCTGAGCACCGTGTATGGAAGCACCTCGTGCTTGTCATTGGATAGCGCCTTATCAAGCAAACGTTTCGCTATGATGAGTTTTTGGCCCTCGCATTCAACCTCTGCATACTCAACGTCTTTATTGACCGCGATTGCGCTATTAGACGGCAATGTCCATGGTGTTGTCGTCCAAGCCAACAGGTACGAATCTTCGTCCACAAGTTTAAATTTCGTATAGACACTTGGATCCGTGACGTCTTGATAGCTATTGTCCATAGCCACCTCAGCCTTACTGATAGGGGTCGCATCACGCGTACAGTACATAAGAACGCGTTCACCTTCGTAGATTTTGCCTTTTTCGTATAGCTTCTTAAAAGCCCACCAGACACTTTCCATGTACTCTTTGTCCATGGTTTTGTAAGCGCCCTTGAAGTCCACCCAGCGGCCGATACGATCAATTGTATCTTCCCACAATGACCCTGTAGCAATCATGTTCTCGCGGCACGTTGTTATGTACTTCTCGAGGCTAATTTTTGTTCCGATGTCACGCTTGTCAGTAATCCCCAACTTTTTCTCAGTAAATACTTCTGCTGGCAAACCATGAGTGTCCCAGCCCCAAACACGCTCTACACGCTTGCCCTTCATTGTGTGATAACGCGGCACCGCGTCTTTGACGATAGAGGTCAGCAGCGTACCGTGATGAGGCACACCCGTGATGAACGGTGGGCCATCATAAAACACATAGGCATTGTCTTTCGGTCGATTCTCTACCGACTTCTCGAATGTCTTATCTAGTTTCCAACGCTGCACCCAGTCCTTTTCATACTCCAATGCGCGCCTGCGGGTTCCTGACTTAAACTTCATATTTTTGTCCTTTCTTAAAACAAAAATCACTTCTTTTGTCTATCAGAATCCCTGGGTTGCAAGGACGGTACCATCTGATTTCCAAAAGAAGTGATTCTTTTAGCACTTAGTTGTGTGATCTTACGGGTCAATTCCGGCGGGTTCTACTCTGTCAGTCTGACATTTCTTCTCGCAGCATTCGTGGCTGATGACCACTTATTCGTCATGGACGAAGTGCCTTTACTTCTTTAGTCTAGTTAAACATTACAACAAATGCAAGCACACGCTACATGCGTGCATAGCCAGCGACTTCATCCATGAGCGGCAATACGTCACCTTGCCAATACTGGGCAAGTCCACCCGTGTCCTGGATAGCAAGCAAAGCTGGATACTGCACAACATCGTATATTCGAGCCATTTCTGCGCCCTCTTTAGTCTCTAGACTCACTAGCTCTATCGATGTTGCATGATTTTTCCCGAACTCATGCACATACTCCTCAACAATGCGTCGATGATCAGAAGCAGGATGATACAAAAAGCATAACCTCATACCCCCAGTTTAGCATGGTGCTGCGGTCCAGCAACAAACTAAAAACACACAGCAAGGTAGTGGCCTTGCTGTGTGTTTTGTGGTGCGCTCTACTCTAGCTACAACCGGTGGTTGAGCCACAAGAAGTACAGACGTAACAGCTTCCAGCCTTCTGTGTCTGGTTGCCACAGTTAAAGCACATTGGTGCTGCATCATCGTTCTTCTGGGCTGAACGGTTTGGCTCAGCTGCTTTTGGCGCAGGTACTGGCGTCTCAACCTTTGCCGGTGGTTGCGTAACATTTGTTGCTACGGCAACCTCTGGAGCTCTGGCCTCCTCACGGAGTGGTTCTTCAAGCAAACTAGTCTGCGCATCCGGCATATCATCGATAGATGCCAGACCGAGCTCAAGTTGATCATCAAATGACATGTACGTCTTACCGAGTTTTCGGAAGATGTAGTCAATCATCGAAGAAGCCGTGCGAATCTCTGGATCATCTGTGATACCGCTCGGCGCAAAGCTCATGTGGCTGAAGTTGCGAATGTACGCTTTAAGAGGAACCCCATACTGGAGACCATAGCTGATACTGATAGCAAATGCATCAATCAGACCACGAAGTGTTGAACCATGCTTAGAAGTACTGATGAATAGCTCTCCTGGCGTACCATCTTCGTACTCACCGACCGTAAAGAATCCTTTGCTATCAGCAACCTGGAAACTAAATGTCTTCGAGGTGCGCACCTTTGGAAGCTTGCGACGGACCGCACCCTTCAGGATGAACTTATCCGTGACGTTGTCTACAGAGTCTTTGGCTTCTTCGTCTACTTCATTCTGAGCATTGCCGCCCTTTTTGAGCATACTCAGTGGTTGAGCAACTTTACAGTTGTCTCGGTAAATAGCGACTGCCTTAAGCCCTAACTTCCATGACTCCATGTGGAGTTGTTCGATTTCTTCAACTGACGCCTCTTCTGGCATATTGACCGTTTTGCTAATCGCGCCGGAAATAAATGGTTGTACTGCTGACATCATTTTTACATGGCCCATGTAGTGAATCGAGTTGTCGCCCATCGAGCAAGAGAAGACAGCTTCGTGATCTTTCTTGAGATGTGGAGCACCAAGTATTGTTTTTTCAACATCGATATATGTAACAATGTCATTAACTTGCTCGGGTGTGTAGCCGAGTACTTTTAGTGCTCGTGGCACAGTTTGGTTGACGATTGTCATGCTGCCACCACCGACAAGTTTCTTGAATTTTACAAGGCCAAGGTCGGGCTCAATGCCAGTTGTATCACAGTCCATCATCAAACCAATGGTACCAGTAGGAGCGAGCACGCTAGCCTGTGAGTTACGCACACCATACTTCTCGCCTAATTCGACTGCTTCGTCCCAGGCAGAGGCTGCAGCACTGAGCAAATCTTCATCAACCAGACTTGCATCAATATCAGAGACTGCTTCGCGGTGCATCTTGAGCACGTGTAACATACCGTCACGGTCTTTGTGAAAGCCAGAGAATGGCCCGACGCGGTTTGCCATACGCGCACTAGTTGCATAAGCATGACCTGTGAGAATCGCAGTGATAGCAGCTGCTTGAGCACGTCCTTCGTCAGAATCATATGGCAAACCTTGAGCCATCAACATTGCGCCAAGGTTAGCGTAGCCAATACCAAGCTCACGGTATGCCTTGGCATTCTTTGTGATGTTCTCGGTTGGGTATTCGCTATAACCGACAAGGATTTCTTGTGCAGTAAACAACAACTCAATTGTGTGCTTGTACGATTCGACATCAAACGTACCGTCTTCGTTTAAGTATTTCAGCAAGTTGATTGATGCTAGGTTACAGGCAGAGTTATCCAGGTGCATATACTCACTGCATGGGTTGCTCCCGTTGATACGTCCTGCTTTTGGTGTTGTGTGCCATTTGTTGATAGTCGTATCAAACTGCAAGCCTGGGTCTGCACATTCCCATGAACTTTGGGCAATCTGACGCCACAGGTCACGAGCCTTAACAGTCTTATAGACTTTCTTGTCTTTAACACCAACCAAATCCCAGTCAAGATCTTGCTCGACTGCACGCATGAAGTCGTCCGTAACGCGCACGGAGTTGTTCGCATTCTGGTACTGAACGCTAAAGATGTCTTTGCCGTCCAGTGTCATATCAAACCCAGCTTCTTGCAATACACGAGCTTTGCGCTCTTCGATAGCCTTAGACCAGATGAACTCCTCCACATCAGGGTGGTCAACGTTCATGATAACCATCTTGGCAGCACGACGTGTCTTCCCACCTGATTTGATAGCGCCAGCTGAGGCATCAGCTCCACGCATGAAGCTCATAGGTCCTGATGACGTACCTGCACTCTTGCCGAGTGGCTCGTAGCTAGATCGGATGCTGCTGATGTTGAGACCTGAACCCGAGCCACCCTTGAAAATTGTACCTTCTTCTTTGTACCAGTTCAGGATAGAAGGCATAGTGTCTTCTACCGCAAGGATAAAACATGCGCTAGCTTGCTGTGCACGCTCTGGTGCACCAATGTTGAACCACACTGGTGAGTTAAACGCTGCCCGCTGGCTAGCAAGCACGTACTTAAGTTCTTCACGAAAGTCTTCGGCTTCAGCCTCTGACTCAAAATAGCCTTCTTGCAAACCCTGACGAGTTACCGTATCAACAACACGGTCAATTAGATGCTTTAGTGAACTCTCCCGGTCTGCTGTGCCAGGAGTACCAGTGAAGTATTTCTGGGCAACAATATTAATAGCGTTGAGGGAAAACCCTTCCGGAAATTCGACGTCTCTTTGTTCAAAGACAGCCTTACCAGTCATCGGATTCATAATAATCGAATCACGTTTAACCCACGTCAGTTGATCGTAGCCTTTGCTGTTCGCCGGCGTAAAGAATCGCCTGCGCTCCAGGATTGTTGTTTGTCCCATAGTACCCTCACTTATATTTTTAAGTTGTTATTTGATTGTTTTTGTTAGAGTTGCAACCCTGTCGCTCTCAAGACAGTGTCAGCTCTTTGTAACTCGCAGTTTACTACGAACAACAAAGGGCTGGCAAGTCTTTAATCGACTGGTTGAACAACTTTACCTTTGCGGATTTGCAGCAGTTCTTTTTCGAACCCAGCGATATCTTTAAACCTTCGATATACACTTGCAAATCGCACATACGCTACTTCATTCAAGACTGCAAGACGACTCATAATCATTTCTCCAAGCTTTGTCGTATGAACTTCTTGGTCTCCACAGGCATAGATTTCTTTTTCTATGTCAGAGACAAGCTGTTCTAGTTGCAAGCTGGTGACCGGCGTCTTCTCACAGGCTCTATACAGACCCGCCAGAAGTTTATCTCGGTTAAAGAGTTCCCGCACCCCATTGTTTTTAATTACAATGAGTTGAGGTCGTTCGATGCGTTCGTAGGTGGTAAACCGATAGCCGCAATCGGGACATGCCCGGCGCCTACGAATTGATTCTCCCTCGTTTGCATCTCTAGATTCAATAACTTTTGTATCTTCCGATGGGCATTGAGTGCATTTCATAGTGCTTCTCCCTGCTCAGTTTATGTGTTCAATCTAAACGTACGATGGCTGTATGTCATCACTACATATAGCGCTTATACATTAAATCATAGTCCTATATGCAGTGCTTTGCAAGACAAAAATTGGTGTATTATTTACCAATTTCACCCCTGTTATGGGCTAGTTTTCTTCGTGTGAATCAGATTTTTCTGATGATTCGTCGGTAGGGTCTTGTGCCTGGGGCTTATCCTGCTGTCTACGGCGACTTAAGCGTCGGAGGAATGATGGTTTTTCAAGCTCATCATCATCCATAGAGCCGATAATCGTCTGGCCTGGCTTTGCTGTGTCGTGGGCATTATCATGATCCGCCCCGTCAAGCGTCCAAATGTTAGGAATCGGCTTCTCTTGATCAACCATAGTTTCTGATGGCTCATCGTTATCGTGCAAATCCATGTCTAGACTATTCATTTGACCTTCTTCATCTTTTGCAGAAGATTTTATGGCTCTAGATGAGCTAGCTGTTGGCTTAGCGGCGTTTCTGTTGGTGTAATAGGCATCATCAAATCCCGTCGCAACAACTGTAATAATAATCTCGCCCTCTACCTCTGGGCTAATTGTTGCACCAAAGATAATGTTGGCTTCTGGGTCGGCGGCACTCGTGATTGTCTCGGCTGCTTGATTAATCTCGTGCATCGACATGTCACTGCCACCGATAACATTGAAGAGAATGCCTCGAGCACCATCGATAGACACCTCTAGGAGAGGCGACTCTATAGCCTGCTGCGCTGCGTGGACAGCACGTTCTTCGCCACCAGCGCGACCAATACCCATAAGCGCAGAGCCCGCATGGCTCATGACTGCACGCACATCGGCAAAGTCGAGATTAATAAGACCGTGGACAGTAATTAAGTCCGATATACCCTGGACGCCCTGACGGAGCACATCATCAGCGACCTTGAATGCTTCTAGGAGTGGTGTCTGGCGATCAATCGTCTGCAATAGACGGTCATTTGGGATGGTGATTAGTGTATCGACTGAACGTCGAAGGTTATCAATAGCAAGTCCTGCGTTCCGACGTCGCTTCTCTCCTTCAAACGCAAATGGCTTTGTAGCAAAACCAACAACAAGTGCCCCAGCATCTTGTGCGGCCTGGGCAACAACATGTCCTGCCCCGCTACCGGTACCTCCGCCAGCGCCGAGAGTGACGAATACCATATCTGCGCCTTCGACTGCTTTGCGAATCTCTTCGATTGACTCCTGTGCAGCTTTCTGGCCAACAGATGGATCTGCGCCTGCTCCCAGCCCCCTGGTTGCATCACGCCCAATGTGAATCTTGGTTTGTGCCTTGGAGTGGTGGATTGCCTGTGCGTCGGTGTTAACCACCACAAACTCGACGCCCTCAACGCCAGATTCAATCATACGATTTACCGCAGCACCACCGGCACCACCGACACCTATAACTTTTATACGAGCAAACGTCTCTATTGCTGGGTTAACTTGCGGCATTGGTTACCATTCCTCCATAACTATACGGGGAGTATACCAGTACCGCCTGGTCTTCACAACTACAGTTATACCACCGCTGCTACCCACGAATCTTTTTGAACAATCCTTCGATCAAACCAAATGCTTTTGCGCTCGGTTTCCCCTTGACCTGCGTATCCCCAGAATGGAGCAGCATATCCAATTGCATAAGTCCTATCGATGTTGCATATGTTGGGTCGTCTACAACGTCTACAAGCCCTTGGAACGTCTGCAGACTACCAATATGCGCAGGTAGCTCGAGCTTCTCTCGAACAAACTCATCCAACCCGGGTAACTTGGCCGTACCGCCCACAACTACAACGCCACCCGGAAGTTTCCGGGATTTACCCACTTTACGGAGTTCCTTGTCGACATATTCAAGAAGTTCTTCTACGCGAGCCTCAATAATCATATGGACGTCACTTTGTGTAAACGTATAATCTTTGCCCTCGTACTTAACTGAAACAGAACCATAATCAGGCACGTCAAGACTGCCGTGTTCAATCTTGACCTGCTCAGCAACCATCAAATCAGTCTTAAGGCCAATAGCAAGGTCATTGGTAATGTTAATACCGCCAACCGGCAGAACTGCGATGTGTTGGACTTCTCCATCTTCAATAACAACAAGATTTGTCGTACCTGCACCAATATCTAAGAGCACCGTCCCTGATTCTTTTTGCTGTCTGCTCAAAACAGCCTCTGCAGATGCAAGGCTTGAGACAGTAAAGTGGTTCACTCCAAGCTCAGACTTCTCCAATACTGTAGTAAGATTGTTGAGGTTTGGAGTTGATGCAGTAACAATGTGTGTGTCTACCTCAAGGCGAACACCTTGCATGCCCACAGGATCTTTAATATTATCCTGCCCATCGACGCGATAATTCTTTGCGAATACCTGTATAATCTCCCTGTTGGGTGGCAATTGCATTACAGTCGCTGCTTCTTCTGCTCGATAACGATCATCGTCAGCAATTTCCCTAGATGCTGCGCTAATAGCAACAACGCCCTTAGAATTAATACCCGTAACATGCGTACCATTAACATTGACTGTCACTCTCTGAATGCGAATACCGGAGACTCTCTCTGCTTCGGTGATTGCGTGAGCAATTGATTCAACCACGTCGTCCTGGTGGACTATGACCCCTTTACGCATCCCAATATTGGCGGACATGCCATGGCCAACAATAGATATCTGGCCTTGGTTGTGTGGGTCGGCCATGCCAACAATACAACGGACTGCTGATGTACCAATATCTAGGCCAAAGAAGTAATTTGGCGTTGTTTCATGCATACAGCCAGTATACCGCCTAGATAGCCTCGCCTGCAAGAAAACTACTTATGCTTTGGTTAGTATCTCGGCCCCATCATCAGTGATTAACACCGTGTGTTCAAAATGAGCAGACCAAGACCCATCGGTAGTACGGATAGTCCAGCCGTCCGGGTCAGTCTTGACCTTATACGTACCCAGTGTTGCCATTGGCTCTATTGCAATCGTCATGCCTGCCTGCAGAATTGGCCCATCTCTTCTATGACCATGATTGGGGATATTGGGGTCCTCATGCATTTCGTGCCCAACACCATGGCCAACAAGATCACGAACGATGCCGTAACCGTCTTCTTCGAGTACTTGCTGCACGGCCACAGATATCTCCCCTACGTGTACGCCAGCCTTGCATGCATCAATCCCTGCGTACAATGCGCGCTCTGTGGCAGCAGCAAGCTTCTGGACGCGTTTACTTCCATCACCCACCACCACACTAATAGCTGAGTCCGTCACAAGACCTTTGTGCGTTACACAGAAGTCTAGCCCCACAATATCGCCATCCTGGATAATTTTCTGCTCTGAGGGAATCCCGTGTACCACCTCTTCGTTTACAGATATACAGATAACATCCGGGAAACCACCATAGCCCAGGATTGTTGGCTGGCCTCCTAGTGCACGAAGCTCAAGCTTGGCAATCTCTGCAAGCTGCTTTGCCGTCATCCCTGGTTTAATTTTCGTCTTCAAGACACCTAAAACAGTCGCGAGCATCTTCCCGCCCTCACGCATAGCCACAATCTCGGCTTCAGTCTTTACCTTGTTCATCATGCGACGGATTTAACTGCTTTGAGGATAGACTCGTGGACTTCTTGCACAGACTGCTCACCGTCAATCTCAAAAACAGGGATATTTGCATCTTGCATTTCGCTCAAAATTGGCTTGATAGAGTTCTCGTACTCTTCAAAGCGTTTTTTGATAGCATCGCGGTGATCGTCTTGGCGGCCACGCGCCAATAGTCGGCTACTGACGACCTCTTCGGTTGCCTTAATATGAATGATAGCCGTCAGGTGCAACTGTTTGTGCTTCACCTGGTTAAGCAGCCAGTCAGCCTGCTGAATCGTTCGAGGGAACCCATCAAATACAAATTCATGCTTGATATCAATCATGCCAAAAATCTTCTGTACTAATGTAATGATTTCGTGGTCATCAAGTAGTTTGCCGTCCAACATAGCTTTGCGTCGATCACCGCTGATAAGCATTCGGAGGAATTCCCCAGTCGCGAGCCAAGGTAAGCCAAGCTCATCGGCAAGCTGTCTGCCCTGCACACTTTTGCCTGACCCTGCTACTCCCATAAAGATTATCACGTGGTTATTCTCCTTTTTACTTCGCTAGCCACACGAGCTCCATCAGCCTGCGCGCCAACTTTTTGCTTAACTTCTCCAATAATTCGTCCCATGGCTGCCATATTTACGTCATCATAGCCCATGAGCACTTTAGTAATAATACCATTTAACTCCTCCTCGGATAGCTGTCGGGGAAGATAGCCAGCAATGACTTTTTTTTCTGCGAGTTCGGCCTGTGCACGCTCTATGTTGCCACCCTGGGTGTATAAGTCTGCGCTTTCTTGGCGTTTCTTTGATTCTTTAGTGAACAGCTGGATGATCGCATCATCAGTAAGCCCGGTGTCTCTATTGCCCTCAGCAACTTCAGCATACAAAATAACGCTCTTGAGGCCACGAAGTGTCGTTGTAAGTACCTTATCTCCCGCAAGCATTGCAGTCTTTATGTCAGCATCTATCCGCTGCTTCAAACTCATCGTATCGCTCCCATAACCACCCTAGTACAGTAACCCGTGCTAGCGTTGGCCAAGCTTGATCTTCTTTGCTTTGATAGCTTTGCGTTCTTGACGAACAATTGCTTTCTTACGACGATCACGCTTACTCAGTGGTTTTTCAAAAAACTCACCTTGTTTTACGGTCTGGATAACACCAGCTTGTTGTACTTTTCTCGTGAAGCGACGGATGAGGTTCTCTGTTGACTCTTTGCCGTCTTTTTTCGTAACTTGTATCATATCGGGGGTAAGTATAGCCTAGTAGCGGATAAATCGCAACACCTTACGGAATGATTTGTTGCTTTTTCTGACTCAGGCGTTGTGACTTCAACACTATGCTTTGTAATTCTTTGAATATCGGGAACTGCTTATTGGTGTGGTACGTCTTGGTATTCCCTTGTCGTTCAGATATCAGGAAACCGACCTTCTCAAGGCGCTTAAGTTCTCTTTGAATATTGCCCGCATCCTCTTTAATAAGTTTGGCCAAGCCACGAACGTGCGTCTTGAAATCAGGATACTTTGCATAGACAACTATGATCTTGCGGCGAACTCTGGAAGTTATAAATACATCTAACATAAGCTTTTCATTGTTATTAGAACAACGTAAGGCTCAGTATAGGCAACCAACAGACGGATTTCAACACTTTTTTTCAGAAAGCATATAATAGTGTTATGTATTACACCGTTTTGGTTGGATCTCAGCGCTATCACGGGGATGAAGCATTGACTTATTCTAGTGAACAACCCCTGAAGGCAGGCCAGCTTGTACGCGTCCCTTTGGGTAAACTACCTGTTATCGGTATTGTCACTGGACAGACCACAAAGCCAAGGTTTGCGACAAAGCCAATCCTACAATCCTGGCACAATCTAGTTGTACCCGGCACAACGCTCTTGCTTATACGCTGGCTTTACTCCTACTACCCAGCCCCCCTTGGCTCAGTAGTGGAGCTATTCACTCCCCCTGTCATGCCACGGGTACTTGATATCACGCCCGCCGTCGCAAGTCTACCTAAGCCAGATGTGCAAAATCTACCAAAACTAACGGCGCAGCAGCGACATGCGGTACAAGATATCGTTGAGTCACCCGATCAATCCATACTCCTTCATGGAGATACGGGAACTGGCAAGACACGACTCTACCTTGAGCTTGCTGCAAAGCAAGTAGGTCAGGGTAGGTCAGTAATCATCACGACCCCAGAAATAGGGCTAACAGAACCGCTGCTCCATGCCTTTAGTCAGGTTTTCGGTGAGCGTGTTCTCGTGACACACTCTGGCATGACCCCAGCGCAACGTCGTCAGCAATGGACATTAGTCGCTACAGCAGACACACCCATCGTGCTCATTGGCCCTCGTTCTGCGTTGTTCTATCCTGTACATGATGTCGGGCTCATCGTAGTAGACGAGGCTCACGACGCAGCTTACAAACAAGACCAAGCACCCAATTACCAAGCAACGAGAATCGCTGCCAAGCTTCGTGAGCTACACAAAGCAACACTAATCCTTGGCACAGCCACACCTTTAATTTCTGATTACTACGCCTTTAGCACAAAAAACTTACCGGTAATTCGGCTCACGGATGCTGCAGTCGAGTCTACCGCAAAAATTAAGCAAATAGTGGTAGACTCCAGGGAGCGCGACAACTTCAGCAGGTCAGCTTACCTATCAAACCATTTACTAGACAGTATCGGTGCGGCCCTGGCGCGCAAAGAACAGTCTTTGCTTTTCCTCAACCGCCGAGGCAGCGCCAGAGTTGTTCTCTGCCAAGCGTGCGGATGGCGTGCGCTTTGCCCACGATGCGACACGGCACTTACGTTTCATGCGGATACCCACAATATGCGATGTCATGGCTGTGACTTTAAAGACACCGTGCCCGGGGCTTGCCCAAAGTGTGGTGCCGCTGAGATACTCTTCAAGTCAATTGGGACCAAGGCGCTCGAGACAGAAATTGCAAAGCACTTCCCTGGCACAAATGTCGCTAGATTTGATGGCGACACGCACAAATCAGAAAGCCTAGCCGCACGATTTCAAGACCTCCAATCAGGAGACATCGATATAGTCATAGGCACCCAGGCAATCGCAAAAGGCTTTGACTTACCCAAACTCAGTGTTGTCGGTGTTGTCCAGGCAGACTCAAGCTTATCAATACCTGACTACACTGCCACCGAGCGAACCTATCAATTGTTAAGTCAAGTCAGCGGACGGATTGGACGCGGCCACAGGAACGGTACACTTATCGTGCAGACTCACAACCCAGAAAGCCCAACAATAGTTCAGGCGTTGCAAAAAAATTACACTGAGTTTTATGAGCAGGAGACAAAAGAAAGACAATCGTATAGGTTTCCTCCTTTTGTTCACCTTATGACCGTCACATGCAGCCGTAGTACTAGCAAAGCGGCAGAAGCAGCCTGCATTAAGGCCAGGCAAATACTCTTGACGTTACCCGGTATCGCCATAGACGGTCCAACCCCCCGATTCATAGAGAAAGTAAACGGAAAATATGCCTGGCATCTTATTATTCGAGCAAAATCGCGAGGTAGGCTAACGGATGCCATCAAACAGCTTCCAGCAGGCTGCATCCCTAACCTCGACCCAACTGATTTGCTCTAACTTAGGCGGTTAGTATCCAGCGCACAACGATATCACGAAGGCGTTTGTACTCGGCCTCTTCGAACTGCATATTAGCAATACAGTATTGTTTACTGGCTATATGTGAGCAGAACATACAGTCTGACAAGTCATAACAGTCTTGAATAAAGAAAGAATTGGCTATCTTATTGGACCAGTTGACCTCAAATGAATTGGAGCAGTTCTTGCTATCATCTACCCTTATACAATATGTCAGTCCTTGTGAACGCTGAGTGCAGGCGCAAGACTCTGAGTTTTGTGATGAACCGCTAAACAGAATATTCTTGGAGGCCATTATGTCTTGCGAGTGATAGATATTCTCTGAACTATAGATATTATCACTCTTTCCTACGTTGATTGATTCCAGCGTTCGCTCTGTAGTAGTTAGATTGGTTTTCTGCCATGCGGCAATGATATCTTCAAGGCCGTTAAGCGGAGTTGCTTGCACCATAAAATCCGGGAACTTTGTTTGGTCCATAGCATTTTTCATGGTCAGAAATTTGGATGGGTTTGAAGAGATAGCCCATGTTGACTCACCAGTTGTAGAATCATTGACCTCGACTGGCAATCGTATATCAAACGCATATTTTTGGCGGAATTGTTCTAGCGTAAATGGGTTCTTGTACCCAAATACCTGGCCTACGATTTTGTCGAGTAGCTCCTGGGCTTGTTCGTCTGTCATTTTGTTTTCCCCTTCTTGATTACATGAGCCGGTGCTGACGATTGTGACGCTAGTAATTCTTGCAGATTCATCGTCATTGGCGTAAAGTTGGTCGCCTTAATAGCAACACTGTACGCATTCATGACCATAGACCCCATTTTTGGGAGCGAACGATGGCGAGTACTATCCTGCTGGGCCTTGGCTACTGCGGGCCCATCAGCTGATAGCGGCCACGCCTGACCCCTGTCAGCTGTCTCTGGGTCATATCCAGCGGGTTGCACCTCTGCCTCTGTGCCAATACTCGTATCTTGCTGCAGAAAATCTGGCATAGGGTCAGCTGCTTGTATTGGTCTCGTGCTTGGGGTCCCGCTATCTTCACCCACCCATGGTGCGGTGTTTCGCGCACTTGCACCATCAAGAGAGAGCAGACTCTCGGATGATGCTGCTTTAGTCGCATCGAACTTTTTGGGCACAGCCTTTGCTTGCGGAGTCTTTTGGAGTTTTATGTGGCCTGCTGATTTTGCCTGATCAACAAACACTGTTTTTGCCTTAAACGCTGGCAGCATCTGACCATTTGCCGATATTCTGACCAGGCATTCTCTTGGGCTCATTTCTGTCATCAGTTTCACGCGCAAGTTTTCTTCTTTGATACCTTTCGCTTTAGCACGTTCCAGGATATCGGATGGAAGCTCAATACGGATATTGCCTTCAAGCGCCTTCGCATCTTCTTCAGATACGCGGAATACGTAGTAGTTGGCGACATTACTCACGATAGAATTACGCAAGTCTTCCTCGACTTGACCAAAATACTGTTGTGTCAAGAATACAAACAAACCGTACTTTCTAGCCTCTGACAATATCTGGGCCAACGCTGGGTTCTGGACCACAGAAACTTCGTCAATAAATAAGAGTATCTTTTCATTAAACACTCTAGCCTGCGCAAGTAAGAAAATCTGCTGAATCAAAAGGCCCGCAACCGTCTTGACCACCTTCTCCCCCATAGACACTTTATTGAGCGAGAACACTGTCAAGAAGTTATTGCCAATTGTCTGGGCCAAAGACATCTCCGTCTCGTTAACCATGCTTGGCGTCATTTGCATCTCGTCAACGAGCGCAACAATAGGTTGAATACCTTGAACATAATACTGGGTGCGTATCTCATTGAAATCTGTGTTGAAGAATTGGCTAATATTCTGAGGGATATAGCCTTCAACATGCGCCAGAACCCTGTTCCGAAGGTCGGTATCTGTCAAGAACTGCTTCAGAAATTGCAGGCTCATATTTTGTGAAGTCAACAGTACATAGATACTAAACCTCATCACACGCTCAAGCTGAGGGTTAAACTGATCTTTGAGAAGAGATTTGAACAGTGTTGTCGTAAGCTCGGTTGCTGCCTGAATATCAGAGTTAGCATCCGGGAAAAGCTGCGCAGTATCACTGTTGAAGTTCACTACGTGCGAGTCAGCAATCGTCTCCAGATCAGTCCGCAAACTATCGTGAGGGTCAATCACAATCACACGATAGTTTGGCTTGAGCATAATATTGGACTCGAGCCGTTTGATGAACAGCTCAATGAACTTGGATTTACCACTACCACTGGCACCGACAATGAATGAATGCTTGTCGAACTCATAGCTACCGAGGTGCAGATAGTATGGGTCTGTCGTGTATGGGAAGCCGTCGACTTCTAGCACGGCGTCTTCTTCAAAGTTCTGCATGATATGGACTGTTTTCTCGAGATTCACATAGGTGGGTGCCGATGTTCGTGTATAGCTTGCATTGGCATTAAAGTCTATCTCTAGTAAATGCCCCGGGAAAAATGACAACTGCTGCTTAGCAACATAGTGAACCGCACCCATCGTAAAGTTGAGAGTCATCTTGCTCAGTAGCTTGTGTCCGATTTTTTGCACATCAATACGAATAGACTCGAGCTTTTTCTTCTCTTGCACATGATATTTCTCTTTGACGTCAATCAAATTGCCACCAGCAGGCAGTCTCAACAGCCGTATCTTTTCACTAATCTGTGGCGTTTCAGCGGCTTTTGGGAGTTGCTTGCACTGCTTGATAACAATACCCGGGAGCGCATTTGAAAGCCCAGTTATATCCTTTGGGGACTCAATATAGTAGCGAATAACGTTTTTCTCGAACGCAACAATAAGCGAGAAGGGCCGAACGCCTTTCACAACTTTAGCAATCGCTAACGCAATCGCGTTCCACTCGTTAGCAGAGCACAAGTCTTCCGTTAATATCAGTTCGGCGTATGACATCTCTCGTCATTATATCGCAGTTAACTACTAAACTACACAAAAACTGGGAGCCATGCAACAGATACGGTATACTGTCTGCAACATGGCCGGCAAAAAAGAAGACATCATCGCTCTACCAAACCAACATCTGCGTGATCGCTCACGCAAAGTTGGTATTGTTGACGATAAAATCCGGGAAGTTATCGCCAACATGGAGTCAGCAACCCTTGACTGGGAAGACTCACGCGAACACGAAGTTGGCGTTGCATTGGCCGCTATTCAGATAGATGAAAAGCTTCGGATTGTCGTTATTCGTAATAATTTTGACAACAAAGATGATAGAAAATTTCAAGTTTTTATAAACCCGGAAATTACCAAGCACGAAGGCAAGGTGGTTGAGGACTTCGAAGGCTGTCTCAGTATCAAGGATGTCTATGGTCGCGTTCCTCGATACGAAAAAGTACGCATTAAGGCGCTCAATATAAACGGTAAGCCAATCCGTCTGACGGCAAATGGGTTCTTAGCCCGTGTATTCCAGCACGAAATCGATCATACTAACGGTGTGGTGTTTATTGACCATATAAAAGGTATTTCAGATGCATTCTTTCAACTGCAGAACGACGGCAAGTTAGAACCACTCGATTATGAAAAAGATATCCAAAACAACAAATCTCTCTGGGACTAGCAAACAAACGAAAATCGTCTTCTTTGGGAGCGGGCCAGTTGCGACTAAAAGTATTGAATTACTTTCTGAGAATTTTGGCATAGAGGCCATTGTCACAAAACCAACGACCCTGGATGACATGCAATCAGCTAATCTGCCGACCGGCACACCAATCTACTCTGCAAGTTCAAAGGCCGAGCTAGATGCGCTCATCACCAAGCAAACTTTTACGAGCAAGGTGGCCATCCTTATCGATTTCGGCATCATTGTTTCACAAACGGTAATTGACAGCTTTGAGTTTGGCATAATAAATAGCCACTTTTCACTCCTACCCGAACTCCGGGGTGCAGACCCGATCACCTTCTCGATTCTCTCAGGACAAGAAAAAACCGGGGTTAGTTTGATGCAACTCGTCAAAGGCATGGACGAAGGACCACTCATATCCTGCGGAATCTACAAGCTTACGGGCAAAGAAACAACTCCCGAACTAACACAGGGCCTTATTCATCTTAGTCACACACTACTCAAAAAGGAGATTCCAAGATACCTCTCCGGTGACAGCCAAGCTATTGCACAATCAGAAATGGCAGCTCTAATACCTAGTTATCCCACCACTCCCACCTATTCCCGCAAACTTACCAAAAATAACGGCATACTGGATTTCAACAAACCAGCTGTCGTACTTGAGCGAGAAGTGAGAGCGTTCGCGGGCTGGCCAAAAAGCAGAACTACCATTGCCGGCAAAGATGTCATCATCCTTGAGGCACATATAAATACAAACCTGGGAGGTAACCCAGGAAATGTATTCAAAACAAACACCAAACAG
>CALMSM010000133.1 GCA_937872425.1 uncultured Candidatus Saccharibacteria bacterium | reverse complement strand
AAGAAGTCATAGCCAATGACAGCCAAAATACCCACCACAGAAGCGACCAAGATACGGCCAAGCTCTGAGAATCGGCGCTCGTAGACCGACTGGCTATATAGCCCCATCAAGGCATGGATAACAATCCATACAGGAAGTGTCGCTAATATAGCAAAGAAAAACGTTCGACCAGAAATGCCAGCAACGGGCACACCATCCAAAATACGGAATCGCAGCAAATATGCCGCCAAGAACGCACATGCCAGCGCAGTGAAGTCACCAATGACTAAGAGCAGACCATAGACGACGGAAGCGTTATTCTTCATCTGTTGCTGAATTATACCATCGGTGTATACTTTATCTAAAGCGGTAACGGTATGCGAAAACTAAAAAAGTCACAAGCCAAAGAAGTTAAACGAATCACCGAGTATATGATTAGTGGTGGGGCGTATTTTTGGTCTGGCTATGCAACGTTTTTCTTGGTTGATAAAGTTTTTGGCAAGAGTTTTTTCTGGGCCAAGTCTATTTCAACCCTTGTTGGGTGGCTGATTAATTATACGTTGCAGCGCTATTGGGTATTCCGAAACCCAGCACTCAAAAAGCATCAGTCTGAGGTTACTGGTCGTTATGTCACCATCACCCTTGTCAATTTTGTGCTCGATTACTTCATTGTTTATGGGCTAAAACTCGCAGGGCTAACTCCGTATATTGGTCAGTTCGCAAGCTCTGGGTTCTTCACCGTCTGGAACTACTTGTGGTACAAGTATTGGGTTTTCCCAGAGAAGTTTGTTAGTCTCAAGCCAAAAGTTGGGGTTGCTCGTGTCGTAGCAAATCGCCCACTTGGACCAACAGCCTACCAGCGACGTCCATACAAATCTAGAAAACGAGCAACACGTGGCTAACCCCGAAACTGCCAACTCGGCAACACCTAACGACGTTATACGTCCAACCAAAAAACAGCGTGAAATCCTCGCGTTTATTAGTTCGTTTATTGCAGAGCATGGCTATAGCCCCAGCTATCGAGAAATCATGCAAGGGCTCAACTATACCTCGGTGGCTACCGTTGCACTCCACGTTAACAACCTCATCAAGCGTGGACATATCCGTAAACGTGACCACTCTGCTCGCTCACTCGAAGTGGTAGACTCACCAGCCACCACAGCACTCAAAACCAATCAAATCAAACCAGCAGATGAGAAGTGGCTGGTAGGCAAGGTGGAGCAGTTCATCGCCGAGCTCGAATCCGCACCAGGCATCCAAGAAGCCAACCTCGACCAAGTCTATGTGTTGGTAGGGGCGCTCAAGGTGCTCGGCCTGGACGCCGCCGCACAGTCATTTATTCCACGCTTGAGTGAACTCAAAAAACGAATACAAACGTAGATAGTATTCAGCTTATGGTTATATGATATTATCTAGAGTAGGAATTATCATGAAACAGATTACACGATTCGTCTTAGTCTTTGCACTTGCTGCTACATTGCTTACCGCGGCGCCACAGCAAGCATTCGCTGCGTCCGTTCCAGCCAACCCGGCACCAGGAGGTACGTTTGCAGATCGTTTGGCGCAACGCAAAGCAGAGCGCGAAATCAAGCTGGATGAGAAAGACCAAAGGCGACTCGCAAACCAGTGTGTCGCTGCTCAGGGCAAGGTCAGAACACTATATCAGAGTGTTACCAAAATAGCCGAAGAGCGCAAGACTGCCTACCAGAAAGTCGACGCTAAGCTATGGGTTACGATTGGGCGCCTTAAACTAGCTAACAGGGATACATTTGAGCTCGAAAAACAACGCGCAAATCTTGCTGGCAAGATTAACGACTTCCAGACCACGGCGGCAAATTACACCCAAACGCTCGACGATATACAGGTCATCAATTGCCAAGCAGACGTGGTTGGGTTTAAGGCGCTTCTAGATACAGCACGGTTGTACCGGCAGCAAGTCGTTGATAAATCAGCTGATATCAGAGGCTATGTGATAAACGACATCAAAGCGACACTTGCTGGACATGTGGCAGACATGCAGCCAAAAGCGGAAGGGAATAATTAGATGAACCCACAAGACCCGACACTCATCACGCCTTCACAGCCTGCTCCACCCACACAACCTGTTGTAGTGCCAGGTCAAGTACCCATACAGCCTATCCAGCCCGAAGCAATGTTTCAGCCTATTACACCACCCGTTCCTGCGCAGCCTCCATCCCAGTTCTCTCCCGCTGAACCAGTTCAGCCCATCACGAACCTGCCTAAACCGAAAAAGAAGAGCAAGAAACCCCTCATTATTGGCGTGAGTACGATAGTTTTGCTATTTGTGATTACCGGTGCGGCAATTGCGCTTGGGGGGACCAAGAAACAAGCCAACACCCCACAGCAGCAAACAGCAGCACCAGAGGGCCCACAACCAGCAGCAGCGATTGACGTAGAGCAGGCGAACAACTCAATTGGACAGGATGTCACCGGGCTTGATAACAACAAAGACTTCCCAAGTGCGGAGCTGGACGACAAAACCCTCGGCCTCTAGGGCCAGCCAGGTTGACGCGGTTATTGCTTATGGTATAGTGGTAATTAGCCGTCGTATTACTGCGTTAAAACAAAGAGGAATAGTGTGAAGTTTAAAAAATCCTTATCAGTATCTCTGGCGTTTGCAATGGTTGCAGCGCAGTTATTTGTGTTTGTACGCCCTGCAGCTGCTGCTACGGCAACACTGCCACTGACGTTTACTTCAGATAATCCTCGCCTTAACAGCGACCCGTCGACTACTGCAAACTTTAATGCACTTACCATAAACAATGGTAGCGAAGGTGCACCTGGGGCCACCACTGCTGACACAAACCTCAATCAGATATACACCTGGCGTTTACCGGATTTGACAACACAAGTATGTAGCCAAGCAGCACTAACATCATTACGTGTTGTTGCGGATGTGTCAGCGGCGACTCTGGGCAATCCAGACCTTTCGGCGCTTTTTGCTTATCGTGTAGACGGAAGCGACCAATACAACCTGGGCAACTACACAATTCAGCAAGGAACTGATTATGCGACCAGTACAGGGTTTGCGACACCACCCAACAATGGTGGAATCTTTGGTGTTGTTCGAGGTAGTGCACCTGTGTTTGGCGGGCAGCTCAATGGCCAACTCGAAGCCACGTGGGACCTGAGTAGCTATGACGCGACTGACCAGTTTGGCCTTATGGTTCAGCAAGATTCACAAGACGGTTCGGTTGACCTGCAGACGTCCATTAGCACAGTAGAGCTTACTTATGATGACTCAAACTGTGTTTATGACGGTGCGGTCACTAAGACCCTCCTCGACCCTGCTTCCGTACACCCTGGCGGCACAGCTACTTACGAGATAGTTCTGACAAACAATGGGACCGAGGCAATAGGGGTCAACGGCTTAGAGGACAGAGGGGTATACGAAATCCCATCCTCATCACTTATATATCAAAGCGTGAGTAGCACAGATATACCAGATATTGCATGCACTGACTATGGTGCTATTCCAGACGTTGTTGGGAATGATCAAGATCAACTAGTGCCGTATCATAATCACCTAACGAGCCACATGTTGTTGTGCGCAAGTCAGTCTTCTGCGCTTATTCCAGCCGGTGAGTCACGATCGTTTCAGGTTACGTTCGCAGTAAGTGCCGATGCAACAAGAATCACTAATCTCGTAAGCTATGTTATAGAGGGTGACCCAGGCCTTGTGGTGTTTGCGGGTCTACTGGGGAGCATAACCCCCGAAGGTCCTGATATGATAGATATGATTCTTGACAATTCTGTGTCTGTTGACAACGCCGCAGTCGCTGACTATACATTCCCCATTGTTGACTCAGCCTCAGCTCCTACCAAGTTGGCTTCATCCGGCTCCGCACTTGTTGCGCCGGTCACTCTACTAACCCTTGGGGTTGGTCTCACAGCAATCTACATACTGCGACGTCGGCACGGCTTTAGTATTCGCTAGCCGCCAAGCTGTAGTTCATCTATACTTGTACGCATGGCAATATTGCAGGCAATTATACTAGGAATTATAGAGGGCCTCACGGAGTTCCTGCCGATTAGCAGCACTGGGCATTTGATTGTAGCGCAGCACTTAATCGGCTATAAAGACGTTGCCGAGTTGTTTACGGTAGTGGTACAGGTTGGTGCGATTGCTGCTGTGGTGTGGTTTTATCGCCAAGATTTGTTGGAGAAGACAAAAGGACTCTTCGCTAAAGATAAATCATCAGTGTTATTTTGGCGCAACTGGATTGTTGCCACGATTCCGGCAGGAATCTTGGCGGTTCTATTTGAGAAATCATTGAGTGCTATCGCTAAACCAGTAGTTGTTGCAGGCGCGTTGATAGTCGGTGGTGTACTCATCTGGTTAGTAGAGCAGTACCATCGCGCGCCAGAGCCTGCTACCAAACCAAAATTCGATACCCTTAGCCTGGGCCAATCGCTCAAGATTGGTTTATTTCAGACATTAGCGCTAATCCCTGGGGTTTCTCGGTCCGGCGCAACAATCATGGGGAGCTTGCTTGTTGGCGTCGACAGGGTGACAGCCACGGCATTTTCTTTCTACCTCAGCATTCCAATTTTGGTGCTTGCGAGTGGGTATAAACTCGCTAGTAACACAGCCGACATTCCAAATATATCAGGCGGTGGCTCGGCCATAGTAGCTGGGGTCATAGCTGCATTTGTGACGGCACTCATTGCAGTAAAGTGGCTGCTCAAATATGTCTCAAGTCATGACTTTAAGCCGTTTGCGTATTACCGTATCGTTGTTGGTGTACTGATTCTTTGTCTGATTTTGACAAACAAATTATAGCGTAAGCACTGCAGCAAAAACTACTACATCTAGCGTATGCAATTGGTGTTAGACTAGAGTTAGTCCTTTGAATAACAAACAAGCTGGAAGTGAGTGCGATTCTCACGCTGTGCCGCAACGGTAAACTGTTGACACATGGTGTACTACACCTGTTGTCAAGAGACAAGCCCGATACAGCTCTAATACACGTCTCTCGAGCAAGAGCAACATACCTGATATGTCGGCCTCTTGTTCTGTGGAGATTCGAGGTTTTATGGTCGCGACAGCCGAAGTCCCAAGAGCTCAAACACACAATTGGCAGACAGCCGAGTATGCGCTATCACTCGAACGATTGCGTAGCGTGGGTGCTATCGCTGTTGATGGTGCACTTGATGGCTTTGAAGCTGTGGGACCCATCCAGCAGCTGCGCGCAGAGTTTGATACAAGCCTGTCGGAGATGCTCAAAACTGATCAAGAGTTTGGGCGGGAACTTGAGATAACACGATTTGAAACCTACGATGTTACTAATGGCCATGTTATGTCTCATGACGGCACTACTCGCGTGGTGGACATGTTGGAAAATGGCTTTAGGCTCTCTTCGAGCATGGCACAAAGTGACAGTCGGATGGAGACACAAGCAAACAGGGATTGGCACGATCTCCAGAACGCTCTTGAGGTAGAGGCAATGGCAAGGGGTGAGCGACCGTACAATACACGAATCGTTGCAAGTCTTATGCCCGAAGAAGCAATAGAGGCAGACGGCGAAGACTACTGGCGAGGCATGGGGTATTTCCCCGAGACAAAGACAGCATTCCTGCAACTCTATCATACGACAAGTGATGGTCGGCTCATCACCGGTACACTGTCTGTGGATGCAACGGACAAAGCGTCAATGCGGCAGCTGTGGGCTGAGTTGGGCATAACAGTGCCCGAAGGTGAATCAACTGATAATTGGCTGCAGTATGCCGTAACAGATAACATGTCTGCGGCTGGCGCTGAATTATTCGTGAAACAAGTGCGCCAGAAACATTACGCAAACGTTGGGCACACACCAACAAGACCAACGTCAGTAGAGCAAGTACTTGAGGCGAATGCGGAGGTCGTCGACCAATCATTTGACCAGCTCTATGTCTCGCTTGCCGAATCACTAGCAGCCGGTCAAAAAACAGACATAGTGCAGAATCTCATACATGGATTCATGCAACGGTCACAGCAACTTGGGCCAGAACTCAGAGCAGGGCTACTGAGCGCACACAACAAGCAGCATTTTGATGACCGTCATGCACGAACCGTGTATAAAATCGTGATGTATGCGACGGTTGAACAGATTAGGAAGAGTTTACCAATAGTTGGTGCTGCGACAGACAAGACAAAGCCCATGTTGCACCGACATAGCCTCACCCCGGAGCAGTCTGCCTGTTATGTACCAACACAACACTTTGTAAATCAGCTTGTTCAGAGTGCGCTCTTGGGGGTACAACATAACAGAACTTATGGCGCATGTGGGGCACGTATTACACTGAGTGGCGGCGGGGTTGATGAAAGCCCAGAGGCTGTACTTGCTAGGGCGCTGAACCCACAAGAAGCCTTTGGTGGCAAAGCCGAGGGTGTGGAGGCCAACGAAGTAGAGGAAGATAGTTATGGGCCGCTAACCTTTGAGTGCACAGAAGGTCACAAGAACACTCGTAAACGGGGTGAGCTTATCGATGAGTGCCAACACAAGCACTGCACTGGATCAGTCGGTTGTGGATAGGTTCTAGGATATACTACTCAGGATATGAGTAAGGAAGACCACCGTATGAAGATTGGTATATTTGCCGGGACGTTTGATCCTATCCACGATGGGCACATTGCATTTGCACGGGCTGCATTGGCTCAAGGCTTGGATAAGGTGTATTTTTTGCCTGAGCCGCGCCCTCGTCGAAAGCAAGGTGTACGAGCGCTTGAGCACCGTGTGGCTATGATAGAGCACGCAATTGCGCAGGAGTCACAATTCGGTGCAATCAAGCTGGAGCAGGCTCGATTTACGCCTCACGAAACAATGCCAGTTCTCCAAGAACGGTTCAGAGGAGCACAGCTTGTTCTGTTATTTGGCGACGATGTGATTACACATATTGCTGGTTGGCCACAAGTCCACGAACTTATTGAAAGTGTTGAGCTGTTGGTTGCGGTACGTCACCACAATCAAGCATCGTTGACAGAGCGGTTCTTGACGCTTAAACAAGTCTCTGGCCTGGATTTTAGGTATCAGTTAGTTGACCCAGGCCATGCTATGACCTCGTCATCTCGTGTCCGTGCACAGTTGAGGGGTGGAGCGCACCCAACAGGTGTAGACCAGGCGGTGTGGCGCTACATCAAACAATCTAGACTGTATCGACCTCTTAAGTAGTTTGCCGAAAACAGCCAAGTCAGTATAATCACTAGCATAGAAGAAGGGTGGGTGTATGAAGGATGTGTTACTAAACAAAATACGGTTGAGTTGGTACCTGTGTGGGCTGCTTGTTGTCTATGGCATACTCACGCTGACATTGCCTCGCACGACGTTTGCGTCCGGTGCTTTGACACTATTCTCGGTTAACTCGTTTCTCTATGGGTTTTACATTGCCCCAATATTGAGCGCACAGAAATCACGAATTGAGGAGTTGCACCGGATAGTTAGGAGTGAAACAAACGCGCTTTTTTCTATCATGCTGAAGGTGAAGAGCTTACCGAGTGCAGCAAAAGACACACTTCAGGAAACTATAGAGATGTATATAAAGCAGACATACCGAAAGCAGCCAGATGCAGCCGAGGTGAGTTACGAAAAGCTGATTACCTATTGCTTAGAGTATAAAGGGGCCGACAAACAACATGTTGACACTGTCCTCGATATGATTGTGGCCAATCAGCAGAACCGTACACTTATGAATATGCAGCTTCGCAACGCAGTGTATAGCAACGAGTGGATTGTCATGTTTGTACTGTTTTCTATCACGCTTGGTTTCATACTGTTTATCGATACAGGCAACCAGATTATTTTTCGTTTCGTAACGGCATTTCTGTGTACAGGGCTGACGATGCTCCTGATTGTGCTAGTCAAACTGAGTACGCTGACGCACAAAAAAGCCAAACAGATTTACGACCCACTCAAAAAACTACATAAGACCAAATTCTACAGGTTCGACTAAACTAAGCAGAAAGCGCAGCCACCCCGATGTGGTGTTGTAGCTCCTCTAGGTGTTTGTCACGATATTTCTCAAACTCTGATTTCTTGAGACCGCTTTTGCGGATGAATGCACTGATTTTTTCGCTGCCAATGAAATGCGGTATCATCACGTATGCACAGCCGAGCTCGTAAAGTCTGATGGCTTCATTACGGTTGTTGGCATGACAGATAATCACAGTATTTGGGTTGCTACGGTGTACATTGCTAACTAATTGGCTGGTAACTTCAAAGTCAGAGAAGGCGCTGATGACCAGCTTCGTCTGTTCTAGACCAATTTCGTCGAGCAACTCATTATCCGTTGCATCACCGTATATGTAGGGGATTGCTTGTTGCTCTAGTGATTCGATAACTTTAGGGTCGTAGTCGACAACTAGGTATGGCTTGCCGATTTGCTTGAACGTCTTCACGAACTCGTGGCCACCGTGATGGTACCCAAAAAGCACCAGTGAATATCCATGGCGGGTACGTTTTTCTTTGTAGACTACTTCTTTTTCAAACGCGCGTATTTTTACCCTGTCAAATATCTTAAACAGTTCGTCATCGTAGTGCATCAAATAGGTTGATGTGGCAATGGTAACGATGGCAACCAGTGTAAGTACGGCACTTATTTCTTCTCGAACCATACCCGCCGAGGCGGCAAGCACAACAAGCACAATCGAAAACTCACTAATCTGGGATAAGTTGATGCCTGTTTTAAAGCTGACGCGCTTGGCATAACCGAGCATGCCCATAGCAGTTGTGATGACAAAAGGCTTACCGATAATAACAATCGCCGATAGGATTATGGCAGGGAATATTGCGCTAGATAAGTTTGTGATATTGAGGCTTTCACCAAGGGTAATAAAGAACAGAACGACAAAGAAATCACGAAGCGGTTTTAGCCGTGCTGCGATTTCTTGAGCGTATGGTGAGGTAGCGAGTGCGACACCGCTAAAAAGTGCACCAACCTCTATAGAGAACCCTGACGCCTCGAATAAGCTCGCAATACCAAAACCCCAAGCGATAGCAAACAAGAACAGCATTTCCTGTGAGCTCGCCATATACCGCGAAAGTTTTGGTAGTACATGTATGCTACATAGCGCAAGCGTGGTAATCAGGAGTGCTCCCTTAAGACCTAGTGATAGTAGACCAGCTGCATCGAGGCCCCCGTTTTGATTCGCAGCCACGAACAGCAGCGCCAAGGTTGCAACAATATCTTCGGCCAAAATAACACCAATGGCAATCTGGCCGTGGAGGCGATTTTGCTCTTTTTTGTCGCTCAAAATCTTCACGATAATAATCGTGCTGCTGAAGAATAGAGACAGTCCGATGATGAGGGCTTCAGTGCGGGTGAACCCAAGCAATAACCCAGCGGTTACCCCGAGTGATCCAACGATAAGTAAGGAGGACAGGGTTGTAGCTACGACAACCTTACCCAGTTTTCTTAGTTCAGAGACGTTCATCCCAAGACCAATGATAAATAGCAGCAGCGCAATGCCGAGCTTTGAGTATGCTTCGAATGTTTCAGCTGAGTGGATAATACCCAGTAGTGAAGGGCCTACCAAGAGCCCAGACAAGATATATCCCAGGATAAGCGGCTGGCGAAGGAGACGCATGACCAAAGAAACACCGGTCGTGATGGCTATAACAATACTTAATTCTGTGAAAACATCATGCATATTTGTGTTTGGAGCGTTATGTATGTATTGTACAACATGTAAGGATAAGCATCAAACATGAAAGACCTATTCCGAAAAATTGCAACCAAAGTATCAAACTGGACCGGATCCGCGAGTGCGTTCCTTCTGGCTGTGTTTGTCGTTATTGTTTGGGCTTTAACAGGCCCGACATTCAACTATTCAAATACCTGGCAACTAATAATTAACACGGGTACAACCATCGGTACGTTCCTGATGGTGTTTCTTATCCAGAACACACAAAACCGTGACGGTAAGGCGCTCCAACTCAAGCTGGATGAAATCATCCGCACAACCAAAGCACGTGATGCATTTGTTGACCTGGAGGATTTGAGTGACACAGAACTGGACCAGCTCAATGTTGAGTTTAAGCTTTTGCACGATAGGCAGGTTACTAGCCCGACCATGAAGAAGTTGCACGCCAAGATAGAAGAAGCTCACAGTCACCGTTCTTTGCTCCAAAACACAATATCTTCCGCAGGCAATGCTATCGGCAAGATTAACTCCATTGGCAACAAAAAGATTAATCTTTAGCTGGTCGGCTAAGGTTGACAAACCATAAGCATCCGTGAGACAATCATTCCACTTCAAGCGGCAGCATAATGCGAGCCAGCAAGAAAACAAAAATAACAAAACAATGAAATGTTCGCGTGGTCCCGTGAGACTGGCTGCGTGAGTGGAGGAGTGATGAGGTTATGCCAGTAAAAGTAAGAATTATAAGTAATAGGAGCACCCGAGTGGAAGTCAAAGTCCGTCGACCAAAATGGCAGCAGTACCTTAGCTACTAGCTAATTTCGTACAATGAAACATACACAATAACTCCCCAGACGGGGGAGTTATTGTTTTTCTTGCTTGGCCTTGATGGCTTCGTCAATTTTGGCACTAAATGCTTCGAGGCTTGATGGGTTAGGGTCGAGTTTCTTGCCGTCTAGTACGAATGTTGGTGTACCAGTGAAACCTTGTTTTTGTGCGTCTGCACGATCTGCTTGCACGATATTGTTAGTTTCTGTGCTTGCAAGGTCTGTTTTGAACTGTGCAACATCAAGCCCTACTTGCTCTGCATAATTCTCAAAAAATGTTTCGGGTGATTTGCTGCTGCTCCAAGTCGATTGATTTTGATATAGCAAATCATGGAACTCCCAGAATTTGCCTTGTTTGTCGGCGGCCACCGAGGCGCGTGCCGCAATTACTGCGTTAGGGTGGATTTCTGACAATGGAAAGTTACGGAATTGGAATGTAATTTGGTCACCGTACTTTTCTTTGACTTGCTGGACAATTGGGAAGAAGCTGCCGCAGACAGGGCACTGGAAGTCGCCATATTCAACGAGTGTGACACCAGTGGTGCCCTTGCCAGTTGTGATGCTACTTGGCTGGGTGTTGCTTGCTACTGGTGTGTCACTATCTTTGCTTTTGCTGACAAATACCGCTCCACCGATAATGGCGATAATAATCAGTAAAATTGCGAAAAATCTATTGCTCATAATGTGTGACACTCTCCAGTCTTCATTGAGTTTGCGTACGGATATAGTACCATACAAGCATGCAGGTATTGGCCATAATAATCCTAGCTGGGCTGACGCTTCTGAGCGTAAGTTTGCAGCGTACCTATTCTGCAGTGCCACTGCGCGAACTCAAACGCCGTGCACGCAGTGGTAACGAGCTTGCCGCCGCAATTGTACGGGCAGTTGGCTACGGATATAGTTTGCGTGCGGTACTATGGGCGTTTATTGGGCTTAGCAGTGCTGGTTTCTTTGTGCTGGTATCACTCCAGTCGCCTGTATGGTTTGCGCTGATTGCATCAGCATTTCTGATTTGGCTGGGGTTCTTGTGGTTGCCCGCCAGAGAAGTTACGGCTATAGGCGAGCGATTTGCCGCTGCTGCAGCACCATTGTTGGCAAAAGTTGCAGGCTGGGTTAGCCCGCTGTTCGATCGAGTTGGCCGGTTTGTTCAAAAACACCGTCCTGTTCGTGTACACACAGGTATGTACGACCGCCAGGATTTTGTAGACCTCATAGAACGACAGCAAGTCCAGGCGGACAATCGTATTGAGCAATCCGAACTGGACGTCGCCAAGCACGCACTGACCTACGGTGATAAAACTGTTGGATCAGTCATGACACCGCGCCGAGTGGTACACATGGTATCCGTTGACGAGCCAGTTGGCCCTGTTCTTTTGGACGAATTGCACAAAGCTGGTCATTCACGTTTCCCGGTATACGAGGGCAAGCCAGAGCACATCGTCGGAACATTGTTCCTTCGCGATATCCTTGGCGGCAAAGCCAATGGCACGGTGCGTGATCGTATGCAAAAAGCTGTGTACTACGTGCACGAAGACCAAAGTTTGCATGATGCATTCCAAGCCATTCTCAAGACGCACCATCAGCTGTTCATCGTTGTGAATAGTTTTGAGGAGTATGTGGGCATTATCACCATGGAAGATGTACTCGAGACTATGATTGGTAAGCTAATCGTTGACGAGTTTGATCAATACGATGACCTTCGTGCTGTTGCCGCACGTGCCGCCAAAAAAGACCATAAAACCAATAAAGAACCAGTCCCACCCATTTCAGAAACAGATAGTGCTTCAGTAGACTCGTAAATTTTCGAAGTTCACAAGATCAAGTTCGGGGAGTGGTTTAACAACTACTTCGAATCCTGTCTCAGCGTCAGCAAGCTGAGTTGGGGATAGTATTTTGGCGGCAAAGCCAGACTCACGCATTTGGAGCACCCCGAATCCAGTCCAGTATTTTGTGACGGTTCCCTTGGTTGTGCCGACGGCGAGAGCATTTGGTATGGGCGTCGTGAAGATTACAATCTTGTCGTCACCGCGGTTAAAGTCACGGCGTTTTGATAACGAGCAGTATGCATCATGATAGACTGGACCCATTTCAATGACCGCACGCTTTTCGTCATCGCTCAATGTCGTCAAATCTTTCGCGCCGTCCCACCGAACATTCAGCTCGGATGTTTGGTACATTTTTGCTTTCTTGTTTTCGTCAACGGTAGTTTGGTACTCTGTTCTAAACTTCTCGATATTCTGAGCAAGCTCAGCCTCCATTGCTTCTTTGTCAGCGTATAAGTCGGCAATCCGAATAATATCAACCTTCATATTCTCTGGGAAGTATGGCCGGAAGTAGCCAAGTAATTTTTGGAAAGAATGGAAGTATGCATCGGTGTCTACTGTCGGGATATTATCCATCCTCTCGATAATCATATCGTCAGACGCAAACTTGAGCTCTAGCCCAGGTTCATAAACGGCTACTATTGGGGCCAAGTAGCGACAATAGTATGCAACTGAGAAAAACTCCGCCCAATCAACTTCAGGGCTCGACGGCATGCGCCAGAGCTTGTAGCCACCAAACGGATATCTGAATTGTAGTGGTTTGTTTTCGGCAACAGCTAGTCTGATGGCTTGCCTGACTTGCTTTTCTGATAAATCGTCAACCTTCCACTTGCGAAACTTTTTTGAGGTTAGCTTGGAGTAGATAAATTCTTCGGTGCCCACTTTCGCAAGTAGTGCGGTGTCGCTGTCGCTCAATGTGTAGTGAGCGGCTGTTGTTAATTCTGATCTAAGGTATTCTTGTGGGTTCATAATGTTCCTGGAGATGCGAGGTAGGCATGACTCTACCGTGGATAACGTTCAAATTACCGCCTATTCTCGGCCATCGCATCAGGTGTATTGTACCAGAGTTATCAAGCTCAAAAAGAGGTAATGCTACAGAGTTTCGTCTTCGGCAGGTGGCTTGAGCGGGCGCTTGCGGATGATTTCGTAGCGTTGGCCGGTCATGGGGGACTCAATGTAATCGTCGTTGAGTAGGTTCACAAATGTGGTCAAATCTTTGCCATCCATGATAATAATTCGGCCAGAATCGTCTGTCATCAGGCTGACGCCCATCTCTTCGGCGTGGTCAACCAGCTCTTGTTGTTTGACGAGCCCTGGTTCGATTTTTTGCAACTTTTTGATGAGCGATGGTTTGTCTTTGAGCAGGCTTTGGAAGCCCGCACCTGCCTCAAAACTAAGCTTGAACTGTCGTTCAATCTCGGCAGCCTTGGCAGCAGCGATGTAGGCGTCCTTGGCGTTGTACCCAAACAGCGATTTGAGTTTGGCTTGGTTGAACACAAACAAATCCTGGTCGACAACAAGCAATTGATTCTCGCCAGGGATTTTGAGTGCAGAAAGTTGGTCAAATGGTTTGAACATGCCGTCTTTAAGCATCCACGCCGTGTGGCCTTTCATAATCTGGCTAGTCGGTAAGGTCTTAATCAGGTAGAACGAGTTCGGGAGGTCTTTGTGCGAGCATCGGGCGACCACGCCCTTCATGCGCTTAAGGTCATGTTCGGCGTCGTTAAATTCTTCGATTTCGTGCGTTTGGTGTTTAATCCAGTTAAGGACCTCGGTCATACGCTCTACATTAGCGGCAGGAGTGTACTGCAGAACGTTGTCTTCTTTTTCAGCCTCCTCAAACGTACGGATGCGCAGGCCGTTTTCGGCGCCCCCTAGCACAAACTCCAGCACGTCATCCAGAAATAACGGCCGGAGTTGGCGCATAGCTTCGCCAGCCAGCTTTACTTTGTAGACAGTGCGATTTTTGTTAAAGAAAAACAATGTAATCTTGAGATCATCCACATACTGGACGAGGTTGTTTGCCCAAGCAAAAATGTCGGTTTGTTCATAAGCAGTAGCGTTTGCATCGTTAGGCACTTGATCGGGTTCGTTTTCGTGAGGCTCCATGTAACTGTCCTTTGTTTTGGTGATAATAGTCCATGCCAGTGTAGCGCATCGGGGGCTGCACGCTTGTTGTAAAATCCTCAGACAAAATATAGCCATAGACCAATCAAACCACCGATGTTATAATGAGTGTTATGATACGAAGTGAGCAGAAAGATAATAATACTGGGGCCGACCTGCGGTAGACGAACCGCGGTCTATGGTCCATGCCTCCAGTCATTTCTGCCAACAACTTACTCTAAGGAAAAAACAATGAGAACACTCCATAAAGACATCGCTGAACAGATTGGCGAACAAGCAACTGTCCAAGGATGGTTACATAAAAAGCGCCTGATGGGCGGCCTTAACTTCATCACACTACGTGATCGTTCAGGGCTTGTACAAATACTGACAGAAGATAAAGCTGAGACCGAGAAGCTTCGTGGTATGCAGATTGGTACCGTGCTGTCTGTGACTGGATCAGTTGTCGAGGATGAGCGTGCGCCTGGAGGTGCCGAAATCCACGAGCCAACATTCACAATCATTTCACCCGTCACCGACGAGTCACCAATTGAGATAGACAAACCACTCAACCACAAATCAGAAAACCTCGATACGCTCCTCGAAAACCGTCCAATTGGTCTACGTAACTTACAAGAGACAGCAATCTTTAAAATCCAAGCCCAGGTAAGCAAAAGCCTGCGTGCATATTTTGAAGAACATGATTTTACTGAAATGCGTTCACCGAAGCTTTTGGCAGAGCCAACCGAGGGCGGGGCGGAGGTGTTCGCCATGGATTACTTTGGCAAAACAGCCACGCTCGCCCAGAGCCCACAATTCTACAAACAAATGATGGTTGGCGTATTTGAGCGTGTCTATGAAATTGCACCAGTGTACCGCGCAGAACCAAGTGCCACTTCGCGCCACATGACAGAGTACATTTCTATTGATGCAGAAATGGGTTTCATTGAGCTCGAAGACCTGGAGATATTCTTGAGCGGCCTGGTCAACAAAGTTGTCGATGATGCATGGGCAAACTATGAGCCGGAGCTTAAGCGTTGGAATGCAAGCAAACCAAAGCTAACCGAACGATTCCCAACTATTCCCATGGAAGAAATCCACGAGAAGTACAGCAAAGCAACGGGTGAAAATAGTGTTGGGGAGAAAGACATGCGTCCGGACGAAGAGCGGTGGGTTTGCGAATATGCTAAGAAAAACTTTGGCTCAGAAGCAGTCTTTGTGAGCAAATGGCCTGCAGGAGAAATGAAGTTCTACCACAAACGGAACGAACAAGACCCAGAGTTTGCTGACCGGCTTGACCTGATATTTCGTGGCGTAGAAATTGCGACTATCAGCATGCGCGAGCACCGTTACGAGGTTGTAGTTAAGCAACTCAAAGATCTCGCCGGAGGCGACCCAGATGACGCTGGCTTCAAGCCTCTCCTGAGTGCTATGAAGTATGGTATGCCACCACATGGTGGTTTTGGGATGGGTCTCGAGCGTTTAACCCAGAAGATTATTGGGCTCGGTAACATCAAAGAAGCCAGTCTCTTCCCACGTGACATTAACCGGCTTGCACCGTGACCCTGTTTCTAGAATTCGTATCCAAACTTACTCCCATCTACATCCTCATCGCTGCTGGATACGTCATGGGCAAACGACTACCCGTTAACCGCGACACAATATCAAGTCTGCTGATTTATCTTATCGCGCCGGTCGTGATATTTAACTCGGTCTATACAACTGAACTGACCAAACAAACAGCATTATTGCCAGTTCTGTTCTTTTTCTTGTGTTGTACGATGGCGTTTTTTGCCTACTGGATGAACCGTAATATGAAATCATCTGCTATGCGTGGTGTGCTTGCATTTGCTGGCGGCTCAGGCAACACAGGCTATTTTGGTCTGCCCGTAGCCCTGGCTCTATTTGGCGAACACGCTGTTGGGTTGGTCGTACTATGTGTGTTTGGATTCATTGTTTACGAAACGACTGTCGGATTTATGTTGATTGCACACGGCAAATACACCATCAAAGAGAGTCTTATGAAGCTTTTGAGTCTCCCAGTTGTGTATGCATTTTTGCTTGGTGTTGTTGCACAGGTGACACACTTCTATATGGGCAGTGTTTACCAGGGGTTTGTGCCTAACTTCCGTGGGGCATATGTACTGTTGGGGAGTTTGCTCATTGGCGTTGCGTTGAGCGAAATGAATCGTTCGCACGCTGAAGTTTCGCTTCTAGTCCGTTCATTCTTTGTGCGGTTTGTCGTGTGGCCCTCTGCGATGATTGTATTTATCGTGTTGGACCAATCCAAGTTTGGCTTGTTTAGCGGCCGCACAGACATATACCAAGTGCTGTTTCTGATGTCTATTGTGCCACTTGCCGCAAACACAGTAGCCTATGCTACGTTCCTCAAATCAGAGCCAGAGAGGGCGGCCTTCATAGTGTTTGTCAGTACCATATTCGCGATTGTATTCATCCCGCTCATGACCAGCTTCGTGTTACCTGCGATTGTATAGTGTCAGCATGCGCTGTAGGCTTAGGGCAGTGAAACGACTAATGCAAAAGAAAGGCGTAAAAGTGGGACTGATTATTATTGGCGTGCTAATTCTGGTTGAAGTTCTAGCCTTGGCTTGGCTATTATTAAGCGTAGGGCAGAACAAAAACTTCTGGGCAAACAAGGCCCAGCAACAAGGAGAGATTACGTATCTGGCACTGGGAGATTCTGCGGCGCAGGGGATTGGTGCCAGTAGCCCAATGCGCGGGTATGTTGGTCTGGTTGCCAAGCGGCTGGAAGCCAAAACGGGCAAGAAAGTCAGAATCGTAAACCTGAGTGTGACTGGGGCAAAACTCAGTGACTATCTACGCGATCAAGCACCACAGATTAAAAACTACAGCCCAGACTTCGTGACCATAGAAATTGGTGCCAACGACATCAAAGCATACAACGAACAAGTTTTTCGTGACGAATTCAAGCAAGTCCTGGCTACGCTCCCAGAGGGTACGTACGTATCCAACCTGCCGCTATTTAATAGTCGTCGGTCTAGTACCAAACCCGCAAAAGCTGCCAGTGTAGTCATAGAGCAAGAAATAAGCAGCAATGGTCGCATGGTGCTTGTCGATTTACAGAAACAGACCACGGAACACCAAAGTATATTTGGCTTCGCACCAGACTTATTCCACCCCAATAACCTCAGCTACAAAACTTGGGCTGATGCTTTCTGGTACCAGATAGATAAAAATCTGTAGTGCTATAATCCTGGTATGAGCAAAATTACTTCTAAACACAAAAACATCTGGTTCGTAAAAGTGCGGGGCAGTTACCTGCCATGTAGTTGGCAGGGCTGGGCGACGTATGTGCCATTCACTCTATTCCTCTTTGGGGTTTTCCAAGCGGCCATACGCAATGCAGATGCGCCGGCGGATGCATTCTATGCAGTCTTCCCGCAGTTCGTTTGCGCCGGCATAGTAATGACCTGGGTTGCATCAAGAAGGAGTAACTAGGTGGGGAAGCAGGTAGAGCCACAAGACATAAT
>CALMSM010000132.1 GCA_937872425.1 uncultured Candidatus Saccharibacteria bacterium | reverse complement strand
GTCTCAAAGGCAAAGCGCACGTTGGCATTCGTGCGGGCTTGCATCTCGAAGTGGGTACAGCCTGCGGGCAGGGTGATAGTGTACTCAGTGTTGGCGTTGGTAAGCGTCTGATTGAACAGGACGGGAGCCGCTGCGAAGTTGCCAGCCATCTCACAACCACCTGTTCATCAGATAGGTTTCCAGGGCTGCAATGTCGGCTACGGATGGAGCCGGAGCGTAGACAAGAATTTCACCTACAAAAGCGTTCAGGTACTCGTCAGGTGCGCCCACCCTTGCGCCAAGTCGATAAGCGACATTCGTAACCGTGCTGATAGTCGGTGTGGCGGTGCAAACTGCCGCTCGGTTGATACGTAGGGTGTCGGTCGGATTGTTGAAGTAGACGGTAAAGACGCCAGAGGAAGGAGCTGCAACATCGTCTGCCATCCCGCTTGCCCAATAGTGGTTTCCAGGCCCAACGGTTATTGTGTGTGGTGCGTAGCCTCTTGTCGTCATGCCATACGCTTGTCCCGTCTGGTCAGCCCCGTAGTGCAGAACGTGGTTATAGCCACTGCCTGATATGCCCAGGCTTGGCATGGCAACGATGATGCACCGGCTTGCCGTAGTTGCTGCGGGGCCGATTGCACCGCCATCCATGTAATCGTTGCCGTCGAAGTCAAGGGTAGGAAGCAAACCGTCAAAACTGCTGGCGGCTGTCCACGTTGGCTGGTTCGCTCCCGTCGCCTGCGTCATGTCGCGCCCGTTTCCCGACTGGTCAGCCCAGGCGCTTACAAGGTCGCTGCCGTCCTTCGTGATACCGGCATCGGCCTTGAGCCATTGCCATAGGCCACTTACCTGCGTTGGCGTCTTGGCAGCCACGTCAAGCAACAAAAAGCGCTTGCCTTGACTCATACAATCGCCCGTCCCGTAACGGTCACGTTGCCGCTTGCGTAGGTCGAGACACGCGCACGAATTTGGGACAACCCGAAACATTGGATGCGGAACAAGCCCGCTGCCGTCGCCGTGGTTGCCGCCGTCCCGTCGGCCAGATTGGTCGCCTGCACAGCAACCCAATTGGTCTGGTCGATGTTCGCCTCCCAGGTGACGGTAGCAGAGAACGTGCCTACCACTTGGAAGGTCGCCACGCTGAACCCGTCCACTGGCAGGGTGGTTCCGTTCGCTGTTGCGGCTGCCGCATTCTGCATTAGCGCGCCGTTGTACATCGCTGATTTGCTGCTCATGTCTGCACTTCCTTCGTGGCAGGCAAACCGCCCACCACGTCTGTTACCTCGTGGGCCAGCATCCAGCCCCGTACTTGGTCGTACTGCGCACGGTTGATTGGAGCCTCGCCCCAATGGTTGCACTCTACGCCCGTATGCGCCCACATCTTGACCTCGGCCTTCTGCAA
>CALMSM010000131.1 GCA_937872425.1 uncultured Candidatus Saccharibacteria bacterium | reverse complement strand
TAGATTCTTATCAGCAAACAGCTGCTTTTCTGCATCTGACCAACCACCCTCTGGCCCTATCAAGACAGCAGCTTTATCATCGACTTCGATCGACGTATCATCCTGAGATTGCTCACATACCAAAAGTGTTGTTTTGTCTACGTATTGGTCAATTGCCGCAGCAACACCAATTGGTTCACGAATTTGTGGGATGTCACTTCGGCCACATTGCTCCACCGCCTCCGTAACAATACGCATTGCCCTTTCGACATCAAACCCCGTCTTCTCGGACCTATCCGCAAGCAATGGCACAAAATGTGTCACACCAAGTTCGGTGCACTTTTGGAGCACCCAATCATTTTTGTCTTTTTTGAGTAGGCTCCATAGCAAGTACACTTCTCGCTTTGGCCTACTTGGCTCTAATTCCGTCACAAGTTCCAGCCCAGCCTCGGTATCGTCGAGCTTGGTAATTTTGTACAACCGGTCGTTCCCTTCGCCGTCGAACAACACCACTTCACGTCCAACCTCAAAACGCAGAACCTTGCGCCACTGATGCAAAATCTTAACATTGTGCAGCCATGTCTTGTGCGTCAGCTCAACATCACCCCCTACGAAAAATCTATGCAATTTCATTGTCAGTATTATACCTTGCCCGCGAGCAATTCACCCTGCATTTCAACTCGACTGATTGCATCAAACACCCAGTCCGCTCGCAGCTTTTTTGCCTCGAACAACGCTGTTATCTCTTCATAGCTCAGCCACTTCACATCTAGTATTTCGCTCTCTTGTGCCTTGAGCTTTCCGCCCGTAATTCGTGCATGATAGGCATACTTGAGCGGCCGAGTTGTTTCCTCATGATACAGCCCGATAAGCCCGTCGAGCTCAACATCATAGCCTGACTCTTCTTTGACCTCACGTACGGCCGCTTGCTCTACAGTCTCACCTTTATCTACATAGCCTGCTGGCAGATTCCACAACCCGTAGACTTTCTGCTGCTTCTCTTGGACCAAAAGATACTTACCTTCCTGCTTCACCACACAGCCAGCCACAACCCCAATCCAAACCACCGATTCCTTCCACTCCTCTTCAGTCATTTTAGTCATAATATGATCACCTAAGCAGAGGTTGAGTCTTTTTTATTATGTATGACTTTTACCTGACACAACTCACGCAGACCATGGATGCCGCGTTCGCGCCCGATACCAGAGTTTTTATAGCCCCCAAAAGGATCACAGGGGGCAAATCGTGCTTCCAGGTTGATTGCGACTGAACCCGCATCAATCTGTGCAGCCACACGCTCTGCTCGCTGTTTGTCGCCCGACATAACTCGTGCAGTAAGCCCATAGGGTGTATCGTTTGCTAGCTCTACTGCTTCAGCTTCTGTTTTGAACGTCACCATCGGATAGACAGGGCCAAAAACTTCTTCTTTCCAAACCCTCATATCGGGCGTTACGTCTCCAAGTAAAGTCGGCGCGACGAACGCACCCTGTAAATCAGTAGGAATTTTTTTCTGAGCAATAATCGTCGCACCTTTATCAAGCGCGTCCTGCAGCTGTTCGTGCACAAGCTTTTGTTGTCTTGCGGCAACCAGGCTACTTATGGTCGTTGCAGGGTCTAGCGGGTCTCCGATTGTGATGTTTTTTATCACTTCCTTCAGATCACTCCCAACTTCTTCTGCAATTGATTCATGCACGATTAACCGCTTCAATGCAGAGCAAACCTGGCCACAGTTCTGGAATCTGCCGCCATAAATCACCGGCACAGATGCCGCCACGTCGACATCATCAAACACAACGCACGGGCTAGAACCACCCATTTCGAGCACCACTTTTATGAATTTTTCAGATGCGATTTTATACAGAGCCTTGCCCGTTTGCGTGCTACCCGTAAACCAAATCATGTTCACGTCGCTCTCTGCAAGATATTTCCCCACGTCACCTGCACCATATACCTCTGCAAAAACACCTTCTGGTAAGTTGTGATTGTTAATAATCTCTTCTATGAGCATACCAACCAACGGACATTCTTCCGATGTCTTAAAGACCACCGGGTTGCCAGCAATAAGGCTTGGGAAAATTCCCCACACCGCCATCCCAAACGGGAAATTCCAGGGCGCTATGGCTGCAACTACGCCTTGTGGCTCATACACAATCCTATGATGAGACTCGTCATCATCTAGGGTTAGCTCATCACCCAAGGCCTCACCCGCATGCTCAAGAAACCAAGTCAATTCACCATTTGTATAGCGGGATACTTCACCGATACTTTCGGTTATAGGCTTACCCATTTCTCGGCTAATAAGTTCAGCTATTTCATTTGTACGTGTATTAAATTCATCCCTGATTGGCTCTATCAATTTGATACGAGCATCGAGGCCTATATCTTTCCAAGCCTTTTTCGCGTCCTGTGCTAGGGTGACCTTTGCTAGCACTTCATCCTTAGTTGATGCTTTGACTTCACCGACAACTTTATAATTATCAGCGGGGTTTGTAGAGACTAGTTTCATGAGCTAATACTATCATTTTCGCTTGAGGACGGCGAGCGATTCTATGT
>CALMSM010000130.1 GCA_937872425.1 uncultured Candidatus Saccharibacteria bacterium | reverse complement strand
AGGGCTTCTTCCAGGGCGTCGAAGCGTGTCTCTATGTCCTGCACCCCTGCGCTCTTGTAGGTCATCCAATACACGTTCTCGGCTGTGTCCTCCTGCTCACCGGGCAAGGAACCGTAGACGCTCCACCTTGCCCGCTCAAAGGGGTTGGCTGCTCCAATGTCAAGGGCGTTCTGCCGCAAGCCTTCTTCGCCTGCCACTTCCCCGCCGTAGGACATGGCGTACTTGGCGTTCTGTGTGGCAACCTGCGTTTGTTCGCCGGTCGCCACAGCACGCAAGCCCAGGCCCGTCAGGATGCTGGTCAGCACAGGCCACTTGCGTTCTTCGCCCGTCCTGCGCATGGCTTCTTTGATGAGGGGGTCTTGGAAGAGGGCGTCAATCTGCTCAGCGGTGAGCGTACCGTTGCCCCAGGCTTCAATCATCTGCTGCGCTGCAAGGTAGGGCATGACGGGCGTCATATCCACCTCACCCGCACGCTGTGACGCTTCGAGTACTTCCTGCGCATTGTTGTAATCCACGTTCGGCAACTTCATCTGGTCGGCCAGCATGGACGCCAACATGCGCTGCACCCTGTACACGTCCCACCTGCTGCCGCCAGCCCCAGGCCCAAACGTCCACTTGGAAGGCGGGAGTAGGGCTGCGGTCGCGTCCCATTGCGGGATGTAGTCGCGTAGCCCACCCCACCCCTGCCCTTCTCCGTGCATGATGAGGGCTTGCAGGGGCACGTGCGGAGCCAAGCCAATGCCAGATGTTGCGTTCAGGGCCTTGCCCCAAAAAGTGTTGGCCTGTTCTGCGTCGTCCCAATCGGGCAAGCGTAGGTCGCCAAACGGCATGACCATCTGGTCAGGATTGAAGTACAAGGCGTCCTCGAAGTAATCAGGCAAGCCAGGAAACTTCACCTTCATGCTGTTCCAGAAGCGGGGCCGCAAACCCTTGTCGGTCTTGCGTTCCTCCATCCGGTCTTTGCGTGACTTCATGTAGGTGCCCACCGTGAACGGATGGTGAGCCGCCCGCTTCGTCCAGTTCCAGCCGCTGTGCGTCGTCCAGTAGTGGTAGGGGAAAGCAAGGTCAAGAATCCTATCCATGTTCCGTGTGCGCCCGTAGTCGAGCAGGATTTCATCAGTCGCCGCCTGCGCTGCGTGCCCTACCACCGTCTTCGCCGCTGCAATCTGCGGTACGGCGGTACGGTCAAACCAATCCAGCGTAGCCCGTCGCACTTCGGGCGAAGCTGGCATGACGCTCGTGTTCCACATCCGGTCAGCGTTCTGGCGTAGCTGGTTCAGTTCCCACAATTGGCCTTCCGCCTCGGTGCGCGCCACGTGCGTAGCGGACGGGCGGGCGTCCCCGAACAA
>CALMSM010000129.1 GCA_937872425.1 uncultured Candidatus Saccharibacteria bacterium | reverse complement strand
TCGCTAGGGAGCGCAGCGCCACGCTCCCATTTTAGTGAGAAAGCATCGTCAAGGCTTGTTAGGGTAGATGCGAAGGCATCACGGTCAGGGCGAAAAACATCAATGTCACGTAATGCACGTTGGCCTCCTTTTGTCAGCGTGCAAATACCTAGCCCGTAATCTTGCAGAGTAGTTAATACCGAACGGGTCAACGTGCTATCCGTTGGGTGATAGGGATCAGTGGTGAACGATAGCATGACCTGCTCTGTGATGCCTAGCGTCCGATATTTGTGGGCATCTTTTTTAAGTGCATCCAGGAAGCTGGGTCTAGGGAATGCACCGGCGTCAAATTCTTGGCGCTCCATGCGGAGCACAGCGGGAACATAGCAGTAGGCGCATTTGTGACCGCAGCCACGATAGGGATTGGTAGCGAGCTTGGCGTATTCGCCCGCTTGCCCTCGTGGAGCATAGACGATAGAGCAACCGGCAACGCTCCAACCATCGGGGTTTAGGGTATAGGTGTGAGACTTAACCATAGGACTATCCTTTACAATAAAAAAATCCTTTGCTCGCTTGTCGGTTTGCTGGTGTCTAGGCAGCTTGCACCGTGTGCGAACAAAGGATGGTAAACGAAATTATACACCGACAAAACCAGTGTAACAAACTGCCTAGACATAGATAATTATAGCAGAAATAGGTGTAATAAGCAATAGGCAGTTACACTTTTTACCTGACAGATTGACAGTATAAAAAATGGGCGCTATCAAAACAACCGTTGCGGACATAGAACCGCTTATCGCAGAAACAAAGGGTAATGTGGCCGTCATCGCCCGAAAGCTTGGCGTTTCGCGCGGCACCATCTGGAACCGATGCACGGAATCGCCTACACTTATGCAAGCGCTGGAAGATGCCAGGGAGAGCATGATCGATAATGCGGAATCAATGCTCTACAAAAAGGTTTTGTCTGGTGAGGATACCACGGCGTTGATATTTTTCCTGAAAACACAGGGCAGACGGCGCGGCTACGTGGAGCGAGTAGAGCAAACAGGGGCGGACGGTGGGCCTATTGAGTATAAGGATGTCACGGAACTCTCAGACGAAGAGCTTACCCGTATTGCCGCAACAGGCCGCCGCGGAATTACTGACCAGGCGCAAGGCACGGGATAGCCTACTAGACTTTACCCGCTACACGATGCCAGACTACGACACGAACTGGCATCATGAGGTAGTGGCGGCGCACCTTGACAAATTCGTTAGCGGCGAAATTAAACGGCTGATGATTTTTCAGCCACCACGCACGGGCAAAAGCGAACTAGTCAGTCGGCGCTTACCAGCCTTCATCTTGGGCAACAATCCAGACGCCACAATTATCGCCGCCAGTTATGGCGCTGACCTGGCTGCTCGTATGAATCGTGATGTTCAGCGCATCATGGACAGTGACGAATACCGGCGTCTATTCCCGCAAACCAAGCTCTACGGGAAAAACATTCGCACGATGGCCGAGGGGACATGGCTACGTAATAGCGATATGTTTGAGGTGGTAGAGTATAAAGGCTACTATCGCGGGACAGGTGTAGGCGGCGCAATCACCGGCATGGGCGGTGATTATCTGGTGGTAGACGACCCGATTAAAAACCGCCAAGAGGCCAACAGCCAGACGGTGCGTGATTCGATTTGGGATTGGTACATTAGTACATTCCGCACTCGCCTCGCACCCAGCGGTGGAATTTTGTTAACTGTCACCCGTTGGCATGAGGACGATTTGTGTGCCAGATTGCTTGCGTTGGCAAAAAGCGAATCGAAGGCGGATCAATGGATTGTACTGACTTTGCCAGCCATCGCCGAGCATCCGATAGCATCCTATGACCGACGTACAGAAGTGGGCCAGGTGCTTTGGCCTAATCGTTTTGATGCTGAAGAAATGGAAGCGACCCGCCTAAGTCTAGGGTCTTTCGAGTGGAACGCACTTTACCAACAGCGCCCGGCACCGCCTGAAGGCGGCATGTTTAAGCGCCACTGGTTGAAGACGGTCAAGGCCAGTTCAGCGCAAGCGACACGGGTTCGCTACTGGGACAAGGCAGGTACAGAGGGAGCGGGCGCTTATAGTTGCGGTGTGCTGATTGCTCGCAAGCCAGATCGAACGTACTGCGTAGAGGATGTGGTCAGGGGGCAATGGTCGGCATTTGAGCGGGAAGAAGTTATTAAGCAGGTTGCCTCACTGGATAGGTTGAAACATGGCGACGTGACGATTTGGCAGGAACAGGAGCCGGGGAGCGGCGGAAAAGAGTCAGCCGAGAATACGACCCGCAATTTGGCCGGGTACACTATCCGTACTGAACGGGTGACGGGCGACAAGGCGACCAGGGCCGGGCCTTTCGCCGCACAGTGTGAGGCGGGTAACGTGACGATAGTTGATGCGCCGTGGAATATTTCGTATTTAGATGAATTGGCGAGCTTTCCTTTTGGGAAATATAAAGACCAGGTTGACGCCAGCAGCGGCGCATTTAATAAATTGACTGACGCTGATATCCCTGCCACGTCCAGCCAGGTATATAGTCGCTCCTCTATCGAGTCTCTATTGGGCGCTTGATTTTTTGCTACTAGGTGGTATAATGAATCCAGATGTGACGCAGTTGGTAGAATGGATTAAGACGCACGTGCCGAGCCTCATCCGTAGCGGCGAAAGCTGGCAGATCGTGCTGCACGGTCGCAACGACGGCAACGTCAACGCTGAAGTCAAAACCAACTGTCAGGTTCTATCGGGCAAGCGCCAGAGGATGGATGAGCGGCAAGGTAACATGCGACAAGTGCAGTAGGGAATTTACGCCAGAGGTCAAAGACGTGACCCGGCGTGGCGGCATTGATCGTTTTTTTCGCTGTCCCATTTGCAGACACAAATACATGGTGGCGAAAATTTCGACCACTGGCGTGCAACTGACAGAGGATATAGGGCGTGTTCGGAGTGAATTGCAGAAGTTTCCCGACAGTGAGCGGTTGAAAGCGGAACTGCAAGGATTGCTCAAAATGCTAGAGCCAGAGGTCACGAAGGCTTAGGCGGGTATCACAATCAAATAAGGTTTGCTTTTGACGAAGCGCCATCTCTTTTATGGAGATGGCGCTTTTTATTTTAGGATTTTCATGGCATTACTTGACCGCTTCCAGGCGCTATTCCGGCCACGACAACAGACGACCGACCAGCCGGTAACGATGGTCACACCGCCGCCGCGGGTATCGACGCTCATGCAGATGTTTGCTGCCGAGCGTGACCGGCGTAGCATCGTCAACGATTGTCGGTTGATGTATGACGAAGACCCACGCGCCAAGGGTGTCATTAACACGCTGGCCAGAGACGCAGTTAAGGGTGGCTTTGAGCTGCGGGTGGAAGGCCAGCGGGCCGAGGAAGCAAAAGCTATTGCCGACGCGCTGCTTGACCGGGCTGGCTTCTGGGATCGGGTTGACGACTGGGTTCGTTTTTCCCTGCGCGATGGTGACCTATTTTTAGAGATTGCCTGCAATACGCAAGGCGACATTGTGGATGTGAGCCGCAAGCCGACGCTGGAAATTTACCGTTGGACAGATGAGTTCGACCGTTTTATCGACCCCATGCGGGCTTTCTTCTGGACTGATCTCTACTGGCAAGCAATGGAGCCGCCGCCAAACGCCACATTTTTCGCTGAGTGGCAGATGATTCATGCGCGTTATGGACAAGATGAGGGCAGCCGGTATGGTCGGTCACTTTTTGCCAGCGCCCGCACGGCTTACAAACGAATGAAAGAGGGCGAGTTAGATATTGCCATCCGGCGCAAAACACGTGCCGGTATGAAATATGTGCATAGCCTAGAAGAGGCCAACGAGTCAGACGTTGAAGCCTACAAGGTGCGTAACAAGTCAGCATTGAACGAACCATTTGCGGCGGTGGCCGACTTCTTCAGCAACAAGCGCACATCGATTCAAAGCATCCAAGGCGATGCCAGGCTAAGCGAGATCGATGATGTGCTACATCATATTCGTACATGGTGGGTAGCAAGCC
>CALMSM010000128.1 GCA_937872425.1 uncultured Candidatus Saccharibacteria bacterium | reverse complement strand
AAAGGTGGGGTCAAGCGCCTCGACCGGTACGCCGAGACAGTCGCTAATCGCCGATGGGCTTACGTTGCCCAGGTCATTAAAACTGCCCATTGCCATAAATACTTGTTGCGCATCGGTAACTTCGATAGCAACAGTACCGCTGCTTGTTTCTTGTGTATAGTGCCCTGGCGCTATGAGGCCGCTGTTCGTCATGGCGTACCATGCTGCTACGGTGGCATGACCACACATAGAGACCTCTGTGGTGGGTGTGAAAAATCGGAGGCGATAGGTCTCGTTCTTCGAGGGCAGGACGAAGGCTGTTTCCGATGCGCCAACATCAGTCGCTATGGTTTGCATTTCGGCATCTTCTAGGCCATCGGCATCTAGTACGACACCAGCAAGGTTGCCGCCGGCTCCGTTTGTCGAGAATGCATGTACACGCAAGACACCCACACTAAAAGTCAGCAATCATGATTTTGTGCATTTGCATCATTTTGGCGTATGCATTGGGCTTAGCCATTAACTCTTGCATGTTCTCTGGCACGATTTGCCAGCTGAGGCCGTATTTGTCTTTGCACCAGCCGCACTGTTCGGCCTCGGGCACGCTGGACAGTTTGTCCCAGTAATAGTCAATCTCGGTTTGGTCTTTGCAGGTGACAGCAAACGAAACTGCCTCACTGAATGTGAACTCTGGACCCGCGTTGATTGCGGCAAACTGTACGCCGCCGAGCTGAAACTCAACAACCAATGGTTTTCCTGCTAACTCTAGCTGGAAATCTGCCAGACCTTCTGCCGCACTTTTGGGGTAGTACACAGTAGAAGTAACTTTGCTGTCGGGAAACACAGATACATAAAATTCAGCTGCTTCTTTGGCATTGCCGTCGAACCATAAATTGGGTGTGATTTTGTTCTGCACGCGGATTCCTTTGGTTAGGTTGCTATCTCTGTAGTATACCAAACGATTCATGACGACGCTCTGACGACGCTATATGTTCAGTCCAACTGGCAAGTGACAACGGTCGAACCATGATTGTCAGTTTCACGGACAGCGATAGTAACGATGGTGGTTACAACACGTCTGCTGTGCTCGTAATGGTGATTGCCCGGGCGCGCAATAAAGACTCTTAAGGGCTAGGCTAGTGCAATAACTCTTCGGTGCATCGACCGGTAGGGTGCGGTATGTTTTGTGGGGTCTAGATAGCGGGTGCCATCATGCGCGCTGTCCCCTCTCCACACAAATGCGTGAGCTGGAGGGGCATCATCGATGCGTATCCACTCACCATTATGCAGGATTCTGAGTGCCGGCTTGGTGGCCCCGAACCATAGAGTTGATACGTCTCCCAAGTCTATATGATTGGGAGTTGGGCGTGATCTTCGTGCTGCTACGATGCGGGGCTCTCTGTCGTCAAAACGTGACGAATCTACGTCTTTTGGCGTTAACTGTTCATTGATGGGTGCTCTTAAGGCCCGTGCGCATGCAGATAATTCTCTTAGTTTTGACGTCGCACCTCTAATATAT
>CALMSM010000127.1 GCA_937872425.1 uncultured Candidatus Saccharibacteria bacterium | reverse complement strand
CTTCCGATCTTGGTGTTATCCCTAGGTCTGAAGTTGTCGTTGATCCACCGAACCCACCAAGACCGTGGGAACGTGGTCGAAAAGATGCAGCGTTTAAAGACAAGAAGCGTGCCCCGCAGGGCAATGGCGCAAAACCACTTCGATTTGGTGGTGGTGTACCATACAACCCAACTCCATCGAATTTTAACTAGTTAGTCGAGATGGCTGGTAGAATGGTGGCATGAAGTTACTACTGACATCTGCTGGGCTTACGAACAAGACGATTGCGGATGGGCTAGCAAGTCTTGTCGGAAAATCGGCAGGCGATACAAAGATAGCATTAATCCCAACAGCTGCATTGGCGGAGGAAGGGAATAAAGATTGGTTCGTCGGCCAATTTTTGAAGCTATACACGGCTGGATATACCTGGGTTGATATGGTCGATCCCTCAGCTCCGAATATCGACTGGGAATTTCGGCTGCAAGAGGTTGATGTGGTGTTTGTGAGCGGCGGTAATACTTTTCATTTGCTGGATCAGTGGCGCAAGACGGGCTTTGGCGAGTGGATGGGGGAGCATCTAGACGGGAAAGTCTATGTCGGCGTGAGTGCAGGTGCGATTATTGCAGCACCAACTATCGAGGTCGCTACGATTGAGCCCGCTGATCGTAATATTGTTGGCCTGAAGAATCTGACAGGCATGGGTTGGGTTGATTTTGAAATTGAGCCCCACTGCGAGGGCGAACGGTATGATGTTATCAAAAAATATGCCGAAGCAAAGCAGAAACCTGTGTATGCGATAGACGATACTAGCGCGATTTTGGTGAATGATGGCGAAGTCAAGGTGTTATCCGAGGGCAGAACAGAACTCTACGGGGGATAACCACTTGCTAAATCAAGAGCCCGGTAGATAATAAGGGCTGAAATATAACGGAGGGTTCCGAACTATGGAAATACAAATAAACTATTTAGCGGTTGTGCTCGCAACGCTATCGACAATGGTCGTAGGGTCTGTTTGGTATACACCAAAGGTATTTGGTGCCGCATGGATTAGAATGGCTAAGCTAAACCAAAAAGAACTTGAGAAGAACGGCATGAAACCAATCTTCGTAACGCTGCTTGTCAGCCTCCTTACTGCCTATGTGTTAGCGCACGCGGCGTATCTAAGCAATCAATTCTTTCAACATAGCTTCTTGCAGGACAGTCTAATGACCGCATTTTGGGCGTGGCTTGGGTTTACAGCTTCGCGCATTATCACACACGACGCGTTTGAAGGTCGTCGTAAGAAACTGACACTCCTGACAATCTCTCACGAGCTGGTTACGTTCATGGTGATGGGGCTTATTATTGGCCTGATGGGGGTATAACGGATGGCTAATAACGAACACATGGATTATTCAGGTTTGAAGGCGATTTTTGTAAATTGTACGCTTACAAAATCGCCCGGCAAGAGCCACACGCAACTGCTCATCGATGCAAGTGCGAATATCATGCAAGAGCAGGGTGTAACAGTGGAATGTATCCGTGCAATCGACCACCCAATTGCCAGTGGTGTGTATCCTGATATGACTGAAAAAGGATGGGCAGAAGACGCATGGCCCGAACTATCCAAGAAGGTGCTTGCAGCAGAAATCTTGGTGCTAGCTGGGCCAATCTGGCTGGGTGATAATAGTAGCGAAATGAAGAAAATCATCGAGCGATTGTACTCCCTCTCTGGCGAGCTAAACGACAAAGGTCAGTGGCTGTATTACGGCAAAGTGGGCGGCTGCTTGATTACAGGCAACGAGGATGGTATCAAGCATTGCGCTATGAACATCTTGTATAGCCTGCAGCACATTGGCTACATGATTCCGCCGCAAGCAGATGCGGGTTGGATAGGCGAGGCCGGCCCTGGTGCGAGCTATGGTGATGATGGTGAGGGCCTGAACAATGATTTCACCAATCGCAATACGACATTTATGACCTGGAACCTCATGCATACTGCAGCCATGCTTAAGGCGGCGGGTGGTGTGCCGGCAGAGGGTAACATCCGCAGCAACTGGAAGGCCGGCACAAAACTCAACCACAACAACCCAGAGTATCGGTAGTTCCTCAGGTGAAATAGAGTTGATTAATTTACGTAATTCGTTTATAATATAAACTCTATGACTATAGGAGAGCCGCAGGACCCATTTTATGATGCTACCACCTTGTATGGGATGGCCCAGGAGGCTAATGGTGGTGTTTGCTCGATGGCAGTTGTTGACATACTTGTACTTGAACAACGTATGCCGGTAACTGGCCGTGTTGCTGAGACGTATGGGGAGGTAACAGACCCTGAGTATCATCTGGGTGTATCTCAGTTTATTAATGTTCAGGAGCCCCGACGACGCAGCTTTCGGCAGTTAGCCAAGATGATGGTTGGTTTCCCGCCCGAGCGCGGACCGGATACGCGGTTTAAACGCTTGGCTAGTGGCATCCATCTTGAGTCTGGTCTCGAGGTTGAACTGGGCATGAACGCAGGCGTCTTAGGTGCGCTTACGCAGGAAGCCACATTTGTGCCATTGGTTGATTTTCATGACGCACGGCAGCATAACGATATACTTTGCAGCAGTGCTACGCTTCGTCATGGTGCGCTACTTGACCCAAGTGGCATCAATGAAATCTCAACTATTATCGATGAAAAAACCCCGGTCATTGCGGAAAAAAGTGAGCAGGGCTATGTGCTTGCGATATCTGTTTTGCGCGACATCGCAACATTACAGGCGGATGCAGTGCCGGGTGGGGAGCCAAAAACCCCAGAGGAACGAGCCAAACATACTATGGCTGTTGGCCGTCTTGTTGATTGTCTCGGCGTGGGGGTTGGGGTTGGCGCAGGCGCGGGCGCAGGCGTGTTGTTGATCGTTACGTTGCCGCCGGTACCCGGGGAGGCGATGTCATTGGCGCCGCAGCCGCTCAGCACAGCAACCGACGCGGTCGCAAAGAGGATGCGACGTAGGTTCGAGTTAATCATTTCCCTGTCTCCAGCGTGTTTTCGTGCCCGGCCGAGTGACCGTTGCGTTCACGATGCAGCCGCGAGTCGTTGTGCCCCCGCGCTCTCA
>CALMSM010000126.1 GCA_937872425.1 uncultured Candidatus Saccharibacteria bacterium | reverse complement strand
TCGGCGCGCAGCGTGACACACTCAAGGTGCAAGCGCAATCTATTCAGGTTGTGGTGGATCGAAAGACGGCGCAAGCCAACGCTGACCGGCTGCTGGCTGGCTTGGGCGATGCCGATAAAGCTGCGCTGTTGCAGGCCATTCAGGGCGCAGGGGCGATGCCAAGTCAGGCTGTAGTTAAGGGGTTGGTGTAACGGCGGGATAATGGCAATTACAGGAAGCGGGAGTGGAACACCGATACCGGCATCATCACAAGGCGTGGGGATTGTGCGCTATGTGGCGCCGCTCAAAACGCCAACGGCGGTGCTGAAATACTCGTTTGACTGGTCTGACTGGCTAGACGGCGCAACGATTGTATCATCCACATGGACAAGTGATGCGGGCATAGCTGCAAGTGGGATTGCACCAGTAGGCACCATTACTTCCGCTTCTGTGTCTGGTGGCGCCGAGCGTACAGCCTACCGGGTATCAAATACAGTTACTAATAGCGCGGGCGAAACTGACACGCGCACGGTGCTGGTTGTAGTGGGGCCGACGACAGCCGGAAGTAATGGTATCCAGGCCGATATGCTGGTCTACAGGCTCTATTCATCCATCCCGCCGCGTGAGGGCACGACCGAGGATTACGAGCAACTGATTGCCGATGCCGTCAACCGGCTATCACAGGATGCGCCGTTGCTCAAGCGGGCCACGCTCAACGTGGTCGGCGGCACGGCGGATTACACCCTGCCAGATGGCTTTCAGGCACTCATCGAACTGCAAAGCCCGTCACAACCTGGAGGGATTATCAACAGCGCAGCGGGTTTGATTCCAATTTCAGCATCCTGGGATGAAGCCTACGAAGTGGCTGGCAATACGTTAACATTTACGCCGACGCCCATCTACACAATGGGGCGTGCGTATCGCTACAGCGCTGCCCATGTGGCGGTTAATGGACGATATACCACACTGACCGAGAATCTAGCACGGATGGCGCTGCTTTATGCCCAGGCGCAAGCGCTGACTGCCCAGGCCAACGCAGCATCAGGCAGCGCATGGAAATACACGATAGGCGATGAGAGCGTAGACAAAACCGGCCAAAGCAAAGGATTGCAAGCGCAAGCCGATGCGCTCATGAAACAGTATCAGGCTGAGGTCAAGGCATTGCAGGGCTACGGGTCAACTGCACGCTACAATAGCGAGGGCAACTGATGCCACTGGTAAGCAGTGCTGACTGGGCGGCAATGGTCGTAGATGCCATTGATATTCGCAATGACAATGCGGTGAGTATCGTCATTCGGCGCGTTGGGTCAACCTTAGCCAGCCAACAGGTGCGCATCGCGGGCAATGGGTCGGGTCGGGTCAACGATTCAGACGGGGCCAGCCAAGCGGTGGGAACGGTGGTTGTGTTGGGCGGCTCTACGCTGGACATACAGACCGGCGACCGCTTTAACGCCAACGGGCAACTGTATGAAGTGGAATTTGTGCAAACCAACAGACGTGCAGGCATTCAGGCGCAGGCCAGGATGGTTCAGTAATAATGGCGACAAACTTTAACGGTATCCGCTGGATAACACCACCAAGCCGGTTGGCTGATGCTATTGATCGCTATGGCGAGCGGGTATTGGTGGCTGTGGCTGCTGTGGCCGGGCGCATGGCGACCATTATGCAAAATAGCGCCAAAAATGATGCCACATGGACAGACCGCACTGGCAACGCCCGCAGCGGGCTATTTGGCACGGTTGAGACGGCGCAAAACATGGTGATCCTCTACCTGAGTCACGGCCCGATAGTTGATTACGGTGTGCACTTGGAACTAGCCCACGGCGGGCGCTATGCCATCATCATGCGAACAATGGAAAGGCATTTGCCCGAACTGAACGCCATGCTACAGGATATATTCGGATGATCACCGCCATCTGTGACCTGCTGGCGGCTGACGCCACCCTGACCGGCATCCTAACCGGTGGCATCCATAATGGCGCAAACGTGCAAGAAATATCCAGGCAGAACACGCCAAGCGCCTTTGATGCCAACAAAGAGTTAAAACCTTGTGTTCTGGTCAAGGCTGAAACACAAACACCGTGGGGGCCTAACCGGGATAGTGCTAGGCTGTATGTGCAGCTTTACTTCTATCAGCGTTTTGGCTATGCGTCAATCGAACTGGCCGCAAAGCGATGTTATCAATTGTTACATCGCAGTCGGCCAACACCAACGAACGGCGATGGCATGGCAGAGTTGTTGCACGCTGATGACCTGCTCGGCATGGAAGATCAGGCGATGAATGCGGCAATGATTATCAGTCGCTACGTGGGCAATCTGGGGCGGGCACGATGAACTTTGGACAAGCAGCATTTGGCCTAAAACAGGTAAAACTGACTGATACGGCAGGGAGCAATCCGGTGTTTTTGCCATCTGCCATGATGCTACATTTTACCGAAAAGACCGCCAACACGAAGTTTGTCGCTGAGGGTGTCTGGATTGCCGCCCGCACAATGCCTGTTGGCGTGGAGTGGGAATTAGAGGCAGGTGGCATCTCGCTTGACGCCTACGCCAAGATGACGGGACGCACGGCTACGGCAGTAGGCACTACGCCGAACCGAACAGTAACCATGACCGGTGATGCCGATGTTGAGTTCCCCTATTTCCGCATTTATGGCCAGGCAGTTGGCGACACTGGCACCGACGACATTCATTGCGTGATCTATCGTTGCAAGTTACAAGAAATTGAGGGAACCTTTCGCAACGGTGAATTTTGGGTATCATCATGCGCCGGTATCGGCATTGACGATAGTACATTCGGGTTGTTTCAGTTTGTTCAGCATGAGACGAAAGTCTCGCTATAGTTTATAGGAGTATTTTTATGGCCTACGGGGATAAGCCCTTCGGGCTCAGGGATCTAAAAGTTACAAAGCTCGACGGCTCATTACAGGTTGATTTACCCAACGCTTTGACGCTCACTTTCAAAGAGCGCATCACGTCTGGCGAATTGCGTGGCGACGATGCGACGGTGGCAGTAGTTGCCATTACTGACGCGTTTGAGTGGGAAATTGAGGCGGGCGGTATTGACCTTGCCGCCTATGCGCTCATGACCGGACGCACGGCTACCACATCGGGCACTACGCCGAACCGCACCACTACGCTGGTGGGCAATGCCGGGGATAATTACCCCTATTTCAAAATCTACGGCAAATCGGTCGGTGATAACTCGTCTGACGACATCCATGTCAAGATTTTGAAAGCCAAACTCACCGGGCCGCTAGAGGGTGAGTTCAAAGACACTGAATTCTTTATGACAAAATGTTCTGGTATTGCCATTGACCCTGGCGCCGGTAATTTGTTCGAGATTGTTCAAAACGAAACCAGTAGCACGTTACCTAGTAGCTAGTCAGGAATAACCGAATGAATTTAGATGAATGGCGGGCGCTACGGGTAGGCGGCGAAGAAGCCGAGCTACCCAGCGGCTTGGTGGTCAAGTTGCGGCGGGCCGGGGTGATGGATTTGGCCGGACAAGGCAAAATCCCAACCACCCTACAGCCGCAACTTGATAAGTTTATCAACCGCACACAGCAAAAAGTGACAATGGCTGACGTAGAGGGATTTGCGCCGCTCATGGCGCTGGTGTGCCAAGCTTGTATCATGGAGCCTGCTGGCCTAGACGTAGCTGAATTGCCCTACTCTGACCAGATGGCAATTTTTACTTGGGCCAACGAGGGCAGCAACAAGCTGCAAACTTTTCGTGGCAAACAAGGGAAACCTTTGGAATTTGCACGAAATGGCGGTGACGTACTCGTGTCGTCCTAGCGCCTTCCTGGGGTTGCCTCCCGATTCATGGGAGGCTTACCAGTTGGATCACGCCACTTGCGTATTAGGCAAGTGGGTCGAAGCGAAGGCGGGCGAGAAGGACGGCAAAGGCAAACCGATTTACAAGTTTGATGAACTGCTAGCCGATCCAAAAGAAGAGGGCGAGGCTAGCCCGCTGTTTAGGCCGTTGGCGGGCATGGTAGTCAAAAAGGTGAAAATTAAGTCAGATGGCACATGGGATGATTAGTTCATGATCTCTCTCGGATCAGCATACGGGGAAATTCAAATAGGGACTGACGGCGCAGCGCAGTCAGTGCAGTCACTTTCCTCCACGCTGCGCGAATTTGGTACAACCATGTCGCTGGCTGTATCCGCACCGCTCATCGGGGCAGCCACGGTTGCGCTCAAGAGCGCCGGGGATTTCGAGCAGAGCATGAACCAGATACAAGCGGTTAGCGGTGCCACGGCTGACCAGATGGCTAGTTTGCAGAGCCAAGCGTTACAGCTTGGCTCTGACACTTCATTTAGTGCAGGTGAAGCCGCTCAGGGCATGTTGGAGTTAGCAAAAGCTGGCATGAGCGCAAAAGAAACTGGCGACGCTATCGGCGGCGTCATGAGCCTGGCAGCGGCGGGCAACATGGACCTAGCACAAGCTGCCGAGATCACCGCTAATGCACTCAACGCCTTCAACCTGCCCGCTGCCGATTCCGTGCGTGTGGCCGACATTTTGGCGGGGGCGGCCAACTCCTCATCAGTAGAAGTAACCGACATGGCGCAATCGTTCAATATGGCCAGCGCCGTTTTTAGTTCCAGCGGGCAAAGCATTGATGATCTCAGCACGGCCATTGCCATCTTGGGCAATAATGGGTTAAAGGGCAGCGACGCAGGCACATCACTAAAAACCATGATGATGCGCCTGACAGCCCCAACCAAAGAAAGCGCAG
>CALMSM010000125.1 GCA_937872425.1 uncultured Candidatus Saccharibacteria bacterium | reverse complement strand
TGAAAAGCTCGGCTTCAGTGTTGAAACGAGATTCGGCAAAGGTGACTGGGCGCTTGCCGCAATGATGCGGAAGGGCGACGACGGAATCGAGTTGTTCCAGTTCAAAAACCCAAATGACGAGCTATCTCGCAAGATTAGCAATCACACGGCATTCACAACAGATGATATTGAGGCTGATGTCCAGTTGTTTATAGATAATGGGTATGAGGTATCGATACCAATAAGTCCCGGCACGGTAGTGAAGAGGTATGCATATGTTGCCGACGAACATGGTGTACAAATTGAGCTATGTGAGCCACTAGAAGCGTGAAGGTGACACTTATGAACGCAACCTCGCTGGACGGCTTCATCGCTCGGTTGAATGGTGATTCTGATTGGGCTGCAGACGATGAGGTGTTTGAGGCGGAGCTTAAAAAACATGACTGCATCATCATCGGGCGAAAAACCTTCGAGCAATACAAAGACGATATTTACCCCGTTACTGGGGTCACGAACTTTGTGCTTGTTGGTGACGCACGAAAATTTACAGATGAGGTAACAGATGCTGTGCAATTTTTAAGTGGGAGCCCAGCTGAAGTGCTAATGGCGATTGCTGATGCAGGTTTTATATCCGTGTTGTTGGGTGGTGGTTCTGAAACCAATGCACGCTTTGCGAAGGCCGGATTGATTGACGAGGTTATTTTGGATGTCCACCCGCTTTTACTGGGAGAAGGTAAGCCATTGCTAGGCACATACCATGGTGAGCTCCATATCCAGGACACAGAAACACACCAATACAACACGTTTACTCAAATTCGTGCAAAGATAAAGACGTAAACTATCGTTGCGTCTGACCGAATTCTTTGCGGAGCCATTCGTCAAGACTGCCGCCACCACCTGCCGTGAGGCAGAGAACAAGGTCTCCGTCCTTAACGTGTTTAGCTACAATCTGCTCTAGGTTTTCATCAAGCTTAACAGGTTTAGCATCAGCAGGATTTTTCACTATTGCACACAACTTTTCTGGTGTAAGCATCTCAAGCGACTCATCTTCTCGTGCTAAGTAACTCGGTACAATGTAGAGTGCCTTTGCGCCTGCAAATAGCGTGGGCAACTCGTCTTTAATAAAGTGCTGACGTGTATTGTGCAATCCTTCGTACACCACGACGACCCGCTCTGGAGCAACTTCTTCGGCCACCTGAAGCGCTCCACGA
>CALMSM010000124.1 GCA_937872425.1 uncultured Candidatus Saccharibacteria bacterium | reverse complement strand
TCTAGCTCTGCTACGCGCGACATAAGACCCACTTCCGTGCTCGTGACCACCAGGTCTCCGCCGGGCTTAAGCATGCGCCGCGCTGCGCCGACATGACGCAGGGTCTGGTACGGCGTAATGTTATATATGGTTACAATATCAAACTGATTTGTAAAACGAGCGTCAGTACTGAGTGTGACTGCATCGCCAATCTGCACATCTACTCCTTGGAGCCGATGTGCGTCCCATGCCGTCTGAATGCCGTCTAAGTCAAGCTCAAAGCATGTCATGCTACTCGCGCCAATCTGCATGCACAGGTCACTATATGCACCATCACCAGTCCCGATATCAGCGACTGTGCGTTCCTTGAACCCTGCAAATCCTTGGAGATCAGCGAACCCATCAACAGGGTCAAACACGGCAGCGAACTTCTCTGCAAGCGATTCTGGAGTTGGGTAATGTGGTGGCTGTAATCTGGTCATACTATTTCTTTCTTGTAGAACTAAAAACGGCCCCTTGCGGGGCCGATGGTGTTTGCAAAATTATGTGCTTACACTACCCCGCGGATGCGTGGTCGACAATAATCACGAGGATAGATGTCATGTAAGTCATTACAAAACAGATTTTACTACTATTTTCGTTCCTGTCAACTACTTTGCAACTGCCATGTCCTGCGCCATGTAATTGGTCATTAACCTTTGGCGTGCTTCTACTATGGAGATATGGGTGTCGATTTCATCTTGTGGCGCGCGAACAACATCCTCATTAATCATTCTCATCGTGTTGCCGCCGCCTGCATGGTTGTTGACAGTAATCTCCTTCAGGACCTCCATATCGACCTCAATAATTGCACGTGCATCTGGACGACCAAGCATAGCATGCATAATGGCGATTCGAAGGTATGAATCTAGCAATCTCCGCTGTATGGGTGATTCTACATACTTCACATTGGCTTCACAGTGTGGCCCAGAGCCTGCATCATACGCCCTACGCTTGCCTAAGCCAGTTTCTTCATAACGTTTGGTTTCGGCAATTTCGCCTATTTTTTGTGCGACGCGGTGCATGTTGTGCAGGTTGGCGGCCACAGTTTTTTCTAGACGTCGCTTAGCAAATATGGAGCCTTTCAATGCGCGCATACTGAACATGTCCTCGGGAACCTCGTATTCCCGGATTTCTAATCCAATATTTTCACAATCAGCCAGCGCCGTGTCAGCCATATCCACTAATACATCAACGATTGCGGTGTTTCCGTATCGTTCTCCCATGCCGTTGATGGTGCCTTCTATTTTGTCGAAGCCGGCTTCTATGGCGGCCATGCTGAACGATACGGCATTGCCCGTGTCATTATGACAATGCACACTTGTTTCGACCGTACACCCAGGCCGGTTGTAGGCAGCCGATTTTACGGACTCGTCAAACGTGCGCAGACCTTCCTGGTCCCATCGACCCTTGGCCCCAGTACCAAACGTATTGGCCAAGTTGACATTGACGTATATAGCGCCACAATCAAATAAATAGTGGCTGACCGTATTGTAGTAATCGGCAACAACTTCAGGGCGCTGATTGTGGTCTACCGCTCCTTCGCCGGAAACAGAATAATACTTGAACCCTGCGGCCAGTGGTATGTCAACGGCATCGCAAACACCTTGTGCGGATGCTTCAGGGGTGTTTGGTTGTTGTTTCGCAAAACTGCGTAAACCAGGTGAGATACGATTGTATACGTGAACAATCACGCGATCCTTATCAAGGCCCTCCAGGACTTTGATTCCATCCTCAATTTGTTTGCCATCGGCGCCAAATAACACCTGTAGCTTAACCTGAGCATAGCGGTCATCGCCAGCTGCAGTTTTCCCCTCGATGTGTTTTACTAAAGCACGACCGAACGGCTGGTCTTTGGCGTTTCCAAAATGCCCAACTTCAATCTCCGTCATGCCGGCCTCAACCAGCAAGTCAAAGATGTCTAATCGCTCCGATATCGATAGGCCTTCGGGTTTGCCGTCCGGCCCGATTTCTCCTTGTTTGATATCTTTCTGTTGCAATCCGTCGCGTAGCGTCACATCAACGAACTTCATGGGGCTAGCGTTCATGCGTTCAAACTCAGCTTCGATAATACGCTCAGCTTCGTGCAGCACGTTCCACTGCTCTTGAGCTTGCCCAAATACCGACATCTCTGTCTCTGTCGTTACCATTACTTCTCCTCACAAATTAAAAAAGACTTCTGGGTGAAGCCTGCTTGATTTGTGACTGTGCTAGCCCGCTTGCGCGGAGAGTGCTTCACCTATGTTGAAGCACAGCCTGTTAAGGCTGAGTAGGAGATGCGACCAATTGATTGACCTGACCATAAATAACATTATACACCACCTGTCAATTTCTCGTTACTTGCCTATGCTCAGCCTCTTAACTGCCAAGGGTAGGATGAGAGTTCTTTTTATTTGCTCGTTCGTTGCGTGTTTTGAGGAGTAATGCTGTTCCGCCGGCTATCAGAAGCAAACTAAGTATCAGATACGTCAGAATGTGCTTGCCTGTTTGGGAAAGTCCGCCTTTGTTTTTGGTGTTTCCATCGCAGTTTTCGGAATATGAGCTTGCTCCATATGAGCCACACGAGTAGTTTGCTTCTGCACGAGCGAGCGGTGTTAGCGATGTAAATACGGCGAGAACCAGCACAAAGCTGATCAACATGCTTCTGATTTTAGTAGCTATATTTTTCATTACCATAACCCTCTTGCATTCATAAACTTTGTGAAATATACTGTAAGCATAACAAATTTAACAAAAATGGGAAATCAATATGAAAAATGAGATAGACAAATTGTTCCAGCAAGAAATGACTCGCAAGGAATTTCTGCAGTATGCAGGGTCTGCATTGCTTTTTGCTGTTGGCATCGGGAGCATTCTCAAAGCATTTCGTCCTGGCAAGTCTCAAGCTGATTCCTCTTTGAGCTACGGTGGAAGCGCCTACGGTGGCGCAAGTCAGCCTAGCTAGTAATACATCCTGGTTGTGGTATGCTAGGCCTAGAAATATAGGAGGGTACTATGGGTTTAGGTTTGCCAGAAATGATTGTTATTCTTGTGATTTTGTTGCTTCTTTTTGGCAGCAAAAAACTCCCCAGCCTTGCGAAGAGCGTGGGTGAATCAGCGGGAGAACTGCAGAAGGGCCTGAAAAACGGCATCCAGTCCTCTGGTGCAGAAGAAAAGGCCGAAGAAAAGAAGTCATAACGGCGGGGGCTAGACGATGAAACCGTCACAACGGGCGACATTTGCTGAGCATGTGCAAGAACTAAGAAGCCGCCTCATGTGGGTGATTTCGTTCCTGCTGATTGGCGCTGGTTTTGGCTACGCCATGCGCGACTATCTTATTGCATTCCTCCAGCGCCCACTGAACCAAGACCTCTACTACACGACACCAGGTGGAGCTTTTAGTTTTGTCATGAAAGTGAGTATTTCTTTTGGGTTTATTGTCGCATTGCCAATGCTCGTATATCAGACTTTTGCGTTCTTTGGCCCGCTGATTAAGATTAAGACGAAACGAAGCTTTGTGCTGTATGTTATCGCATCCCTGGTGCTTGCAGTTGCTGGAATCGCCATGGCGTACTATGTGAGCCTGCCGGCCGCACTTCATTTCTTGGTGAACTTCGGTGGCGAGAGCGGCATCAAGTCACTTATTACCGCAAATGAGTATTTTAACTTCGTTCTGACATATATTGCTGGTTTCGCAGCACTTTTTCAGGTCCCACTTATTATTCTGCTCATCGATAGAATCCATCCCGTGCCACCAATGAAGCTATTGGGCGCATTTAAGTGGGTCGTCCTGGGGAGCTTTGTTATTTCTGCGGTTATCACGCCGACCCCAGACCCAATGAATCAAGGTCTGATGGCGGGTCCTGTTATCATCTTGTATCTATTTTCTGTTGGCGTGGTAGCACTTCGTACGCAGAGACGTGCAAAAAAAGCTCGCCGCGCGCTGTTGCCTACTCTTTCGTCACCGGTCAAGGAATATAGCCACCCTGCTGGCGCGTCTACTGTTATGACTCCAGACCCAGTGCGGCCTATTGTTGCAGCTCAACCGCAGACCGCGACAGCAATGGTTGCTAAGCCGAAAAAAAACACCGGGCTGATATCTGACATCATTTCACCGCAAAAGAAGACGCATTAATCGATTAGGCCTTGGCCTCATAGCTTGGATCAATCGTACACAGCTCTTGGTATGTGTCGAGCTCGATTACATCCGCGTGCTGGACCTCACGCACGTGGACTTCGTAGTGTGTTTTATGCACTTTTAGAGGAACTGCTTCGAGAAAAAGTTGGTCCCCTCCTGGCTCAGACAACACTGAAGCAATGTCTTGTTCGAGCTTTTTTGCATCCTCGGCCGTCCAGAACGATATCCCAACGTATTGATGTTGGTCTTGAGCTGTGCCAAAATCGACGTTTGTAATCTTACTCCCATCTGTCTCAAAGTACCAATCCTCGGTCACCGTTTGGCGTACACCACAGTAGTGCGATCTGTACTCGTATGGACGAATGATTGTGTGGTTTTTTAGGTATAGGTCGCCCTCTACTACATACGTGTTGTCCAGCCTGTGCGCCACAAGACTTGTCGATACTATGTTGTTGGTAATCGCTGCATCTGGATTGTTAACAAAAGTAATCATTGGGTATTCATCTACGAGCTCGTCAAACACATGACCCTTGTAACCCCTGACGATTGTGATGTCGGTGATCCCAGCGGCAATGAGCGCGTCAAGCTGGGTTTTGATGATTTGCTTACCGTTTACTTTGACCATTGGCTTTGGGAGTTGCTTTGTGGCCGGTAGCATTCTTTGGCTGGTCCCGGCCGCCAAGATGACTGCTCGACGTACACGATGCGGCGCAAGGGCCTCATATGCAGCGGTATTAGTAGAAGAAACACACGTCCCGAGCTGCGTGATGCAGCCTTTTTCGAGCAGGCGTTGAATAGTGGAAGTAAGTGAATCAGGTGAGTATGCGCTGAGCTTTCGGTTTAGCTCTCTGGGTGAGGCGGCACCGTATCTATGTAGATACGAAACAACCTCGAATTCAAGTAGTGTCAACCCCATGCCTTCAAGTATACATCTGCTATGATTGATGACATGACAAACAGAGCGAATGATGTAGATAGTACGCCACGGCTGATGTCCCGAGAGGCAGCCCTACAGGTGTTGATAGACGTGACAGACGTCCTGGACGAGTACGGTTGCACCAACTGGCTCAGCGATGGTACGCTTCTGGGCGCAATCCGGGAAAACGACTTCATAGCCCATGACTACGATATTGACGTGGGGGTACTTGCAAGTGAGTTCAACCCCGAATCAATTCATAAACTGATTGACCACTATGGCTTCAGGCTCTCTCAGACATGGGGTGTACCTGAAGACGGCATGAGTTTGTCTGTCGAACGAGATGGCGTCCGCTTGGACATCTTCTTTTACTACCCTTGTGAAGCTGGGCTGTATTATTCCTACTACGCACGTATCACCATGACGAAAGCCAAGCGGATTGACTGTGAGTATCCTGTGGTAACGTGTGTGAGGCGCTCATTTCTTGGGCATGAGTTTTGGGTTCCTGAAGACGCTGAACAGCACCTAGAGGTACAGTATGGACCGGACTGGCGGGTGCCCGTCCCAACCTGGAATTGGATAACAGACCCACATAACAAGAAGTACACTGGAATTGTCGTTAAGCCCACAGAGGACAGTGTGCGTGCACTCAAGTATCTTGGCATCGCATTTGACTAAGCAAGACAAGCACGCATAAGCATGTTGACTCTCAGCTAGGTACGCGCTAAAATTCTAGTCAAGCAGAGGTTTCTTATGATAAAGAGAGGGAGATTATAGTATGGCGGCACGCTTACCAGTTCCAGGTAGTGACTCAGGTAGTTGGGGACAAGTCCTCAACGATTTTCTAAAAGAATCGCACAACGACGATGGTACCGTCAAAGAGGGCGCTGTATATAGCAAGAGCCGTGTTGCCAAATATGCTCACGCCGGCCAGATTTCTGGTTTTGTTGACAGTTGGAACCCAACAGCATGGGATGGAGGAGCTGGCGATATTGATGTACTCCTGGCTGACCCTGTTGTTAGTGACCCTGTGCCATGGCGCGCAAATACCTTGTATGCGCCGTGGTCTTCGTCTAGTTACCAGTATAACGCAATTATATTAGAGGATGGTGTTGCCTGGGCCGCATATGCTGCCGTAGGCTACACTGGAGACACAGAGCCAACACAGTTGAGCCTCACTCTTGGGCTTGACGGGCAGATTAGTTACCCTGAAGCAAAATATCTAAACAATGGCGATGGATTGTGGCAGCCATCAACGTTTTTCTCAAGCTCATACATCATTGCAGCTGGGCACGTCTGGTACTCACAGAATTCAGGGTCTTCGGACGTGTCAGAGCCAAACTGGGCTTCTGTGACAAATCTGGGGGACACCCTGACCGATAACGAAGTTACCTGGCAAAAACTACCAGTTGTACTGGATTGGGAGCCTAACCTTCGTATCGAACCCGACCCGAGCTTTTCAAATCCTCAGACTAACCCTATGCCCTTTATACGTTTTTCTGCTGTGACTGATAGCGTGTTCCAGGCAATGCCGATTACTCTAAGCCCAAGAAGTGGCGCGACAAAACCTGCTTTTGACAGCAACCTAGTTGGTGTGCTTGACAACGAGATTGGTTGGATGAATTTGCAGACTGCCGACGTACCAGTTATGCCGTATCTGCTTGGGCTAAACGCATCAAAAGCCGTCGACGGTCGACGAGTAACCATTCACTTTACCGGAAACATATATTCCGGATTCGGTGGTGGCAGCTCAGGGTATGGGTCGGGGTATGGATCAGGATATGGATCCGGGGTATCGCTTGCCGGTACACAGACGTATAAGATTGCAATTGGTGTTCCTGCTCTTGGCCAAACAATAAGCCCCGGCAATATAGAAGGAACGACGGTGTACTCTTCGGGCTCTATCGAGGTCATGTATGATGCGACGGCACAAATATGGCGTCTGGTCGGCAGCGCCAACGAGTTTTTCCTAGCTGGCAGTGGGTTCTAGCCAAATCTAGTCAGTAAAAGACTTATCTGATGCCCGACATAGTAGCACTAGTTCCGTTCAGTTCAAATGATTCATCCCGCATAGAGATATGGGGTAGAATCAAGGCGTGGTGGGAGCAGAACGTGCAGATACCCATATTTGTGGGTGAAGACACGTCAGAACACTTTAATATCAGCCTGGCACGTAATGATGCTGCCCAAAAGGCGGGAGACTGGAATATTGCGGTCATTCTCGACTCTGACACGCTTGTGTCGCCAGAACAGATTAGTGCAGGCATCGAGCTAGCTAGAAAAACCGATGCTGTCACATATCCGTTTACTGAACGGTGGGAACTTGATGACGTTGGTACCAACATGTTCCTAAAGGATGAGAACAGCAATTGGCAGCAACACGCTGGCCTCTATCAAAGGGTACCACTTGGTGGCTGTATTATTGTGACCAGAAAACTATGGGACATAGTAGGCGGTTTTGACCCTGGATTTATCGGTTGGGGGCATGAGGATGGTGCCTTTATGCTCGCCTGTACAGTTCTTGGCAAGCAAGAAATGCAGAGAGTCCCGGGTAAAGTACTGCATCTTGAGCATGCACCTGCCAAAACAAAAAGTCCTACCAACCCCATCTACCTTGCCAACAGAAAACGATATGAGCTGTATGTGCAGGCCGTAAACGGACCAAATCCCGAAGAAGACATTCGTAAGCTACTTAATAACACTACTGATGCTAGGTAAGATATGAAGTTACTTGAAGGTACGTCGATTATTCTATTTCGGTACCATAATAATCCTGAGGCAGCACGAGAGAGGCTCAATATACTGCGCTATTTCAATCCGTCAACAAAAATCTACGTACTAGATGGTGGGTATCCACCGCATTTCGAAAAACGGTCAGCAGTTATTGAAGACCTGGTGGAGCATATTTGGCTGTATGATTCGAAGCAAACACCCAATTGGAAGTGGCGCCACACGTACCAATTGGTGAAGGATTGGTACCGCCAGGTTGGGCAAACACTTGATTTTGACTTCATGTACTCCTATGAGTATGATTTGCTGACATTACAGCCACTTCAAGACATCTACCCTAATATTGACGACACAAGCATTGCGCTTGGTGCATGCGCCCCTTTTACAAATGAAGTCGAGAGTAGCTGGTATTGGACGGGCCAAGATATACCTAAGCTGTACAGAGAGTATAGTTTTCCACGTTTCCAGAAGTATATGCATCATACCTATGGTCTTGCACGGCAGTCTGCTGTTTGTCTTGGCCCCGGCCCCTTGTTCCCCAAAAAATTTCTAGATAAATGGGCGGAGACAGAAGATATTGCACTTGTTCACGAAGAAATCCTCTACCCCGCCTACGCTGAAGCGTTTGGTTTTAAGATTGTTGACCACGGCATGCACCCAGGCTTTAATGCTACGCTAGAAGAATCGGTTTATTTCAACTGTGCGTTTGATGGTCAGGTAAGCGTGTCTATGATACGGGACCAGCTTGCTCTACAAGAAGGCCGTAGGACATTTCATCCAGTCAAGGAGTATGTCACGCTTGAGGATTTAGGCTTCGTCGAGGCTTGATTACATTTGCGAGAGTTTGAACTGGGTGGCGCGCTCTGACGCGAGACGGGTGAGCTCTTCGTCCTCGCCCTTATTTACAAATTTCATAGCTTCGGCGATGAGTGGGTGAACTTCCGCGACCTTGTCATGCATTTGTTGGGTGAGTAGTCTGTAGCCGGGGTGGCCCTGAGGACTGGTACGTAGTTCATGCAAATGGAATGCGGCACGAGCGTTATAGGTAATCTTCCAGCGCATCCGGTGGCCGAGCAGTGTTGCATATTGCGCTTCAAGGCCGTAGCCAGCTTCTTGAAGCTTGGAGTAAAGCATAAGACTGAGGTCAAAGCATCTCTCGAAGTCGTCACTAAATCCGGCTTCGTCAACGAGTTTTGGTATTTCGAATCCAAAACGTGGTGAAAGTTGCTGCCATTCTAAGTCGTCAACCATGCGATGGCGTTGCATGTCCCGAAAAATTCCATAGTCGCACATAATATCGAAGTTATAGTGAGCTTTTTCTAGCGCTCGGCCAGGTTTGTGGCGACGATTGAGTCGTTCGCCCATGTAGGCCTCCATGACCTCTTGTTTTTTACTTATTGACCATCCGTCTACTTCTTTTTGGATTTCACCGAGAGAAAGGCTGCTGTGCTCATAAAGAATGTCCGCAACAAGATCAAGTTCATTGCGTGGCCAAAAACTATTGAGTGAAACCGGCTCAGATATGTCCGCATGTGTATCTGGTAAGTATTCGGATGCAAGGTTTTTGACGCTATCGTAGGTGTTTGCACGGTACGCTATGGTTGCTCCACCTCTGTCCGGGCGGTCGGCGCGTTCCAAGAATGTTGGGATAACCTGTCTTGCCTCATCTAGAATCTGCTGACCAACCACGCGGGCTTCAGGTAGTTCGTCACTCAATAGGTGCATAATAAGGCTTTCTAGCGCCTGGCCCGAGGCATAGATACCAACTGTGGACTTAGTCGATACGGGCAGAAGCGGGCGAATAGCATCGCAGGCTTGCGCGCGAATAGCACCTTTCCATGCGACGTCACGTTCTGCTTCTGGGGTCGATGACGCGGCTTGGATGTGCTGAGTGAGTTTGCGCACAAGGTCACTATAGATGTCGAATATCTGATCCATCGTCTGGTTGTACAGTTTTTTAGTGGCGGGTTTGAAGTGCTCTGGCGTGTGATAACGGTATTTTCCGTTGGCGTCTTTTTGGTCAAAGTATATGTAGCGTGTGGATTGCTCGAGATAACTGGCTAGTCGTCCCCACTCAAGTTTTTTGGTAAGGAGGTTACTGGCATTCTCTACCACAAAGTGCTGGCCAACAAGTTGCTGTACGGAGTCATCTCCGTAGGCCGTGATGACTCTTTGAATGAGTTTTTCGTCCTTGCCCATGGCTGCAGCAAATTCGTCCAATATTGTCACCCGCATATCGTCACCACGACGGCTCAGGCGCGCCATAGCGGCAGCAATAGTCATTGTGCTGAGTTTGTCTTTGAACGCATAAACGTTGCCGGTGGTGTTAGTAACGCTTTCGTCTAGGAATGCTTCACCTGCTTGGGTTACTTCGTATCCGCTGTTAGTTTTTTGTATGTATGGGTTCACCGTACCGACCTTTTCTTTTTTTGAAACTTTAGCTTCGGTTGAAAGTGTTTGGGGTTTCGCAGGCAGAAGCGG
>CALMSM010000123.1 GCA_937872425.1 uncultured Candidatus Saccharibacteria bacterium | reverse complement strand
CACCTTGCCGAAGTTGATGGCAACGCCCGTGCCTGTCGCTGTGCAGGGCTGATCCATCGTCACCTGCGTAGGCGAATCCACTGACAGGATGTTGACGTTGTAATTGATGCCCGTCCCTGTGGCCTGCCAAAGCGTGCTCAAGCCCGCTGTGCTCGGGATGTTGGTGATGACCGGAGAGCCCAGCGTCGTGTCGCCGGTGGTGTTCAGAAACTCGGCGTTGAACCGGTACTGCACCGTCGAGTGTTGCCAGATGAACTGCCGCTGCAACTCATTGCCCACGGCGTTGAGTAGCGCAAGCTGTTGCACCGTCTCTTGCGCCGTGTTGCCCACAACGAAAGTGGGCACGCTAAGGCCCATCTCGCCAGAGGCTTGCTGAATAAGTTGCAGGCAGGTAGAAGACATCAGGCTTCCTCAGTGACTTTCGGCTTGCGTCCGGGCTTTGCCTTGGCTGGCGCTTGCTGCCGCAGTTGCGCCATCTGCTCGCGCAGTTCCTGGATGGCGGCTTCTGCTTCGGCGGCGCGTTTCTCGGCGTCGGCAACGCGGGCGGCGTCAGCGTTGACGGCGGCGTCTTGCGAGGCTTGCGCCAAGTAGCGCTTTGCACGCTCGCGGAAGGTATGCGGCTGCATCCCGGCCTTCATGCCGATGGACTCAAGCTGCGAATCCGATGCTTCTGCGATGGATTCAACCGTGCGGAAGCCAAGGTATTTCAGTTCCTCGGCCACCGTGCGGCTGATGAGCGGCCACTCAGCCAGCGGCGTGCCGATCAGTTGTTCGCCTTCCTTGTTGCTGTTGACGTAACGCGCCCACTGTTGCGGGAATCGCTGCTTGTGCGACTCGTTGACGAAATCGTCAATGTTGTTCAACTTGTCGCCGGGCAAGTGGATTTTCACGAAGTCGCATTCGTAGAAAATTGGATGGCCTTGGCGCTCCGTCTCAAAGTTGTTGATGAGCTGCTTCTTGTAGAAGGTTACGTGCAGCTTTGAGTCGGGGTTGAACGCCCCTACAAAATTCGGGTTGTTGTCGTCGGATGCAATCATTGAAGTTCCTCAAGTAGTTGAGCTTTGTTATTGACTCAGGACGAGCCAATAAAAAAGCCCCCGAAGGGGCTTAAAGGGTTGTCGTCGGTTAGACGATTTGGCCCTGATGGAACGGCCATGCAATCTGGATGATTGCCAAGCCGGTCGAGGGCGTGCCGGTGGTTGTCGAGAACTTGGCGTTCACGATCTGCTCGCCGTTGACCTGCGCGTCGTCCACACTGCCAGCAGTTGCCGCCAGCATGAAGACTTCCGCGCCCACCACAGCAGCGTTCGGGCACTTCACAGCGGCAGCGCCCACCACCTGATACCAGCCGTACTGGTTGGCGACGTTGGCCGACATGGCAACCGCAACCGGGCCGATGCCGCCCGTGGCCGGGGCCAGTGCGGTCGTGCCAAGCGTCTGGTCGTAATCCACCAGCGAGCCGATGGCGGTGCTGCCAATGCCCTTCAGGTAGATGAACGTCCCCGCGCCATAGGTCGGATCAACCGCCGTGCACTGGTAGCCCAGCGGGTGGTTTTGCGTCGTGTCGGTCACGGCGATGGGCTGCATGCCAGCCTGTGCGTTTTGAATGGTGTAAGCCATGTTGTGTGCTCCTTTAGGCCTTGAGAATGCCGCTGAACTGCGGGCCAGAGCTGGTCAGGTTGCCCGCCCAGCCGTACAGCTTGACGATGGCATCCTGGTTCACTGCCTGACGCTCGCCGCCAATCGGCACGAAGTTGCGGTCAGAGTGCGGGCGGAAGTAGATGTACTTCGTGTTCAGGAACCACATCGTATTCGCCGTCGCGTGGCCGCCGATACCGCCGCCGAGAATCACGTCAGCGGAAGTGCCGCCGCCGTAGAACTTCAGGGTTGCGAAACCAGAGCCCGCAGCGCCGCCGCCTTCCGACTGGATGCGCTGGATGGCTTGCAGCGAGTTGACGTAGAACCCGTAGTAGTTGTTGTCCGCGATGATGAGTTCGGGCTTGTCGGTGCCGAGAACCATGCGCAGGGCCAGCGTGGTCATGTACTGCTGGATGTTGGCCGAAGACACGGCAGCGCCGCCATCGGTCACGCCCGAGTACACCTGGTTCTTCCAGAACGCCCACGTATTGCGGTCAATGCCGCCGTAGGTGTTCGTGGGAGACGCAGCGATGGCCGCAGCCAGACCGGTGATGTTCTTGCCGCCGTTGCCGGTGCCGTCAAGGTACAGGTCGCCGTCAATGCGGTTCAGAAGCCGGACCTCGGACACCTGCATACGACCGTCCAGCAGGTCGATGATCTGTTCCTTGGAGCTGTTTTGCAGCATCTCACGGCCACTCATCGTCACGCTGTCGGCGTACTGCTTCAGGTCGAACTCCGCCGAGCTGATGGGCGAGTCCGGGCTGATGTTGATCAGCTCGTAGCCGCTGTAGCTGTTGGCGTTGTTCGTGTTGGGGTCGTTGTACATGATTTCTTCGTAAATCACGTTGCCGCCCGAGATGGGTCGCACGTTGCCGCGCTTTTTCAGAGCCGCCAGAAGCGGGTTGTTGTCGGTCAAGTTGTCCGCCAGCACGCCGTTACGATGTTGAATCGTGGTGGCCATGATGTCGGAAATAGTCGAATTGGCGAATGCCATGATGTTTCCTTTAAGTCAAGTTAAACCCTGCCGGTGATTGCGTCGAACTGCTCGGCAATCAAAGTCCGGCGATCCTTTGCCACTGACGCCACGACGGTTCCGCTAGGTGCAGAACTGCGTACCTGGACGTTCTTGGCTTTGGCTTGGTTCACGACCTGTTTGGCGGCTTGTTGCGTCGCTGTCGCTTGATTCCCTTGAGATAGGGCCTCCAGCTTCATTGCCCGCACTTCAGGCACCATCCATTCCGCTTCCCGGTAAGCCTCTTTAAGGTCTTGGGCAGAACCTGACTCAAGTAGTTGAGCCATCGCACCGCGTACCTTTTCATTGCTGAAATGCGGATAGTTCTCCGCATCGTTTTCCAGCTCCTTCAGCAAGCTAGTGACTTGCTGCTGTTGCTGTTGTTCGCGCCACCCGGTCACGGCTTGCACCTGGCCGGATAGCTGCTGAATTTGCTCCATCAGATGCAGGACAGCCGGATCCATTTCCTGGCCGTTCTGCGTCTGCTGTACGGCACCCAATGGCACGCCGTAGTCGTTCGCCAGCTTCTGGAACATTTGCAGCTTCTGCTGCGGCGTTCCCATCGCCAGCGTGTGGTGTGCTTTGCCGAGGTTGGCAATCCACTGGTCGGGCGGAATGCCTCGCTTCTGAAGCTCTGGCATGAATGGCTCGATGGCCTTTTCCACGCTTTCCAGACGTTGGGCGCGTTCCTTGTGCACGCTCACGCCGGTGGCGTATTCCTGCTCGCGCTGGATGTTGTAAGCGTCCAGCTTCCTGGCTTCCTCGGGCGTCAGTGGAATGCCCTGCGCCAGCTTGTCAGCCAGCGGCAGATATTCCTTCTTCCATGTGGTCAGCCGGGGCTTCACCGGCTCAGGGGCCGGGGCGACAGGTTCCGGCTTGGCGGGCTCCTGCTTTTCCTGCTTTGGTGCAAAGCGGCCAGCCTCGTCGCGGGCACGCTGTTCGGCGGTTACTGCCTCCGCGTTGTCAAAGGCAGCGGCCAGAACTTCGCGGCGGTCGGTCGGTTCAGGCTGTTGTACTTCGGTGTCATTCTGCAAAGTAGTTTGCTCAGACATGGAAACCCCATAAAAAAAGCCACCCGAAGGTGGCTGTTGGTGAAGATGGAAACGCTTAGGCCGAGACAGTCACAAACCACTGCGTTGACGATTGGCACAGGTAGGTGGCCGTCTTGTAGGTCAGCAGCGAATGCGCTGCGTTGGCTGTGCCCAAACCGGTGCCCACGACCGTGATGGCCGCGCCAGTCGGGGGCCACACCTTGCAGGTAGAGCCCGAGTTGTTGAACAGCGTGCAGGACTCGCCGGGGCTGACAGCGGGCAGAATCACGCCCTTGGTGCCGTCAGCAGCGGTGATGATTGCCACGCTTGCGGTAATCAGTGTTGCGTCGGATGCAGACGAGCCCGCAGCGGCGAAACTGCCGCCCGAGCCGTTCATTGCCTTGGCTTGTCCGGCAGACGTGCCGCCGCGCATTTGTTCGGTTACGAATGCCATTTAAAGACCTCTTTTGTGAAACGCCCTGATGATTTCGTCCTTCAGGCCGGGCGGGGGGCCTTTGGGCTTTCCCTGCGCAAACAGGGCCTTGGTTTCGTTGCCGATTTCGATGCAGCGGTGTTCCCGAAGGTGCGAACGGTGCTGTGAGCGCGACTGAATCAGTGAGCCGTCAATCATGGATTGATAGGGCTGGATGTCAGGCATGACCATCGGCGCGTTTACGTCATAGCGGCGGTAGTACTCGTCCTTGGGGACGAGTTCGTGTGTCACCGGGTCTTGGACGTAGCTGGTTCTCATTGCCTCACCTCTGCTGCAATCTCGCCAGTCGCCGCTTGCGTGGCCGCGTTGTCCACCTTGGCCTTGGCTGAGATGTTGGCTGCTTCAATCTTGGTGGCGGCGTCCAGTTCGGCCTTCCAGCGGTCGTACTGCATCTGCATCGCCTGCATCTGGCCCTCAAGCATCAGCTTTTGCTGGTTGGCCTGTTGCTCCATTGCAATGCGCTGCTGTTCAAATCGTTCTTCCATCTGCATCCGCTGGGCTTCAATCGCCATATCGGCCTGCATACGGGCTTGTTCTGCGGCTTGTTCGACCTGCATCCGCATCTGTTCCTGCTGCTGCTGCGCTTGCAGCTTCTGCGCCTCCGGGTCTGGCTGCGGCTGCTGTGCATTTTGCTTGGCAGCGTCTGCAAAGGCGTCAATGTCGCCCTCGATGGTTTTGCCTACCTTGAACCTGGTGGCCGCCCACTTCAGCAGGCTAGCCATCAGCGGCACAGTCTCGGGCGGGGCTTCTGCGGCTTGTTTGATGAACTCACCCACAGCGCCGACGAACTCGGTTGCAGCCTGCTTTTCCGCGTCTTCGTCAATCTGCACCAGCGAATCGACCGATACATCAATGCGGAAGTCGCCCATCTCGCCAGACTTGAGCAATTCAATCGCGGGCACAATGAACGGCTTGTCGGCATCGCTGAATTGCTCGACGGCGGCAATCTTGGCAATCGTCTCTGGCTGGAAGAACTTGCAGATGATCTGAGCTTTCAGCCGCATCAAGCCAGCGGCAAACTGGCTTACGCTGTCCTGCATGGACTTCAAGCGCAGGCTGGCGTACTGGCCTTTCAGCCGCTGGGCCGTGGCCGTCTCGCTTGCGTCGCCTTGGCCGCGCACAATGTCCGACAGGCCGGTGATTTCGTACACCTGCGCCTTTTGCTGCTCCATCGCTGAATACAGCGCGTTCAGTGCTTCAAAAATCGGCTTCAAGTCCACCAGATTGATGGAGCCGTCCAGCCCGCGCTTTTCTGCAAAGCTCTGCCAGTTCTTGACGGCAATCAGTGAGTTGTTGCCGCCTTCGGTAAACAGTCGGGCAAGCTCTGGCACAGCGGCGTCATAGCAGCCACGCACTCGCAAGGCATCAACCAAGCCGTCGATGCGGTCGCAAATCAGGTCAAGGGTGTAGGCTTGGTCTTGGTACAGCGCAAAGTCAGGCACCGGCACCAAGCTGTCCGTGCTCAAGGTGGCGTACAGCGGCGGCGGGCACGGGAAAAAGCCTTCCAGCTCCAGCGGGTCGTCGCGCTCGTCCAGCAGTTCCGGCATGGACTTTGCCAGCCAGTACGCTTTCCCGGTGGACTTGTCCCATATCTCATAGATGTAGGCTTCGTACTCACCGGCATCCTGATAGCCTGCGCGTTTTTGTTCCTCGGGTCGCGTGTCCAGCGGAATCTTGCTGCCAAGTTCCTCTCCAAACCGCTCAATCAGTGCTTCGCGGCGCATGTACACGCCACGCCATACAGCCGTCACTTCTTCCCATGTGCGGGCTTGTGTGTGTCCGAAGTCGCGCCAGTGAACATAGTCTACCGGGGCGCATTCGTACTCCAGATATTCCTCCTCCTGCACTTCTTCCGGCTCGGAGTCGTCGGCATCCTCGGTGACTTGCAAGCCGTCTTCTGGCGCATCAGGCGCTTTTTGCATCTTGGCAATGTGCGGCTCATAGCGCACCCAGGATGTAGCGCGCCCACCCAAGAAGCGGTCGAGCACACTGTTGTGCATTGCGGCCCGATAGTCCGGGTAATGCTCAATCTCAAACTCAAGCGCACGCTCCAGAATGAGCGATGCCACGCGGCCTACCGGGTCGTTGTCACGGAAGCGGCGTGATACGTCAGGCTTCGGAAGCCGGGCAAACACGGCAGGCACGATGGTCTGCACGTTTGACCACAGGATATTGAACTTGGCCGTGCGGGCGTCGCTGGACGTGCGTGAGTCGTCCTTGTACCGCTTGATGATTTTTTCGGTGCGTGATTCCCACTTCTTGAACTCGCGTTCGTAAAGTGCAATCGCGCTAGTCCATTTCTGGACTTCCGGCGACTTGACGGCCTTGTCTGCCATCAGCAGCCCCGATTCACAGCCACGTCAAGCAGCGCAGTGCCACTGGCCCGGCAGATGGCGCTGATGTTCAGCGGCGTCGGCGGGTTGGTCGTCAGGTCTTCGGGAATGCCGAACGTCACCAAAGCGCCAGCAGGCACAGGGAAGCAGGTTGTCGTAGCAGCCGCGCCGGTTGTTGCGGGCAGCGTCGCCGTCTGTGAACCCGTGCCGACCGACACAAACGCCAGTGAAGGGCCTTCGTTGTAAACAAAGATAGTGTCGCCGCTTGAGGGCAGCGCCTGCGATGCACTGGCGCTTGCCGTCACTGACACGGCCATCACTTTGGTATTGATGGGAAACAGGCTTTGGGTTTGGCTCATATCAAATCCTTTTGCTTTTCAGCGGGGCAGATGCCCACATTTCTTCCAGCGTCACGCTCGGCACGCCTACGGTGATGCCGCGCATGGCTTCTTGGGGCGGGGGCGGCGGCTCGGCCAGTTGCATGACCTGACAGCCGTAGCTGTAGGCGTCGCCGTAGTGGCTTGCCCAATCGTGGACAGGCTCACTGCTAAACATCTTCTTTTCCTCGTCGTACTCGTATGACCAAGCCCGCAGGCCGTCCAGGCTTTTCAGGCACTTGGTGGCGTTCCATTCGCAGCGCTGGGCCAGCACGCGGGCAGCGTTCACGCGGTCGCTGATGCGGCCTTGCGGGATGATTGCCACCTTGTCCGCGCCGAAGTAGTCCACGAATATCTCGATGGCCGACCGCTTGGCGCTGAATGTCTTGGCTCTGGCGTCATGTGGCAGCCAGATGCGGCCCAATGCTGTGCGGTGTCCGTCGCGCTTGTACTGGTTGATGCGCTCGTCCAGACGCTGACACCATTCCTCGGCGTCTATGCCCCAACCGCTGTCATGGTCAAAAATGCTGTATCCGCCTAGCTTTGCCTGCCAGAAGTCCCACACTGCCGTGTCCCTGCGGCCAAGGTCAGCGAAGATTTCAATAGGCTGGCCCGCTGGGTCAAACTCGACGTCATCCGATACCCTGCCGTTCTTTTCGGCAATGCCGATGGCGCGGGCAAGGATTGCGCCGATGTTCGCGGCTTCAAAAGAGCACAGATATTCCTGCTCGAACTTGCTGCGGCCATAGTCCTCACCAAACTCTGCGATGTACGCGGCCAGCTCCACGGCTAGCTGCGATTCAGTGAATACGCCAGTTTCCCGGGCGTCCAGAATCTGCGCAAAGCTGCCGGGCGTCTTTTCAGCAGCCTTTAGCGTGGTGTATGCGTGGTTGCGGCCGCGCGGCGTCGTGATAAATAGCTGCCAGCCGTTGTTCTCGGCCAGAATCGGTCTTAGGTAAGCCCTTGCCGTAGGGTTTGCCAAAGCCCACTCTGAATACACAATCCCTGCGGGCGTCGCACCCACCAGGCTATCGAATCGGTCAGAGCCAACAACCTGCCATGTGCTGCCGTTCTTGAACTTGATCTGCATCTCTTGGTCGCGCGTCGTCTCGCGCAACTCAAGCGGGAATGCTTCGTCAATCCGTTTCTTGCCGGTGTGCGGGTTTACCGCGTCCCAAATGGCCTTACGCGCCTGACTGTACTCGGGCAGCATGTGCCAGTAGCCCGCAACACGCTCAAACGCAGCGCAGGCCGTGCGATGTAGGGCCACCTCATCCTTGCCACTGCGGCGGTGCCAGACAAGCTCTGCGTGCCTGCCGCCGCGCTCAAGATACGTCCATGCGGGGAGCTGGTAGTCACGCGGCTGCCAGTTGTTGGGCAGCCTAATTCTTGCCAAAGCGCACGACCTCAACCACCAGCGGCCCGCCGCCCTCGCCCGTATGTTCAGAACGGTTCAAATCTGGCACCAGCTTTTTCAGCAAAATGTCAGCGGCCTTGATTTGCGTCGGGGTCATTTCATTGAGCCCCTGCAAATGGTCGTACAGCCGCCCACTGATTACAGACGCTTTAATCTTTTCCTTCCAAGCGTCTGTAAGTTGGATTTTGTTTTTACGCGCGGCCATCAACCAACTCCACGCCGTAAGGCAGCATTCGAGCTTTGAACACCTCACTCGCCAATGGGTCAGAAATGATGCGATTCCACATTAGCGGCAACAACTTGTTGTAAGTCGTCTCAGTAAGCACCGCATGCAATCGATATGCGGGGTCAGTGGCCGTAGCCCGCACCTTTGCGCCTTTGTGGCCGCCTATGCGAAACCACTCAACGAAGCGCACAAACATTGCTTTGGCGTCGTTTTCTTTCAGCCATTGGTGTAGTGGCTTGATTGGCTTGATTGGCTTGGCCTTGCGTGAAGCGCGTTCAATCTTTCTGCGCTCCCATGCTTTTTGTCCGCCTGGCAGAACGTTAGTCAGGTTTGAAAGCCCGATTTCCTCGATTAAATCGGTCTCATGATCGTATGCGGCCTGCTCGTCCCAAAAATAGGCGTTATAAGCCTTTCCGACTTTTTCGCCAGATTGCCATATGCTCTTGATTTTATTAATCTTTTTTGAGCATACCCCCTGCTGTTTGGCTGCGTCTCGCTCATGCTGGTGGATTCTGTTTCCAGCACCCTTACCAACATAAAAAACGCTGCCATCTCGCGGGTCGGTCAGTGTGTATACGTACCAACGCGCTGCATTGCCAAAAGTAGTCATGGCTTTACCTCGCTTTGTGAATGGTTGCTAACTTGTGTTCACTCCCCTGGCCTTTAAGCAGTCAGGGTTTGGAGTTGGGTGTTGGGCAATCTGCGGGGGAAATACTGGAGGGTGCGGATGTGGCCGTTGAGCGCGTTCAACGCTGCGCCATTGCCTATTTGCAATTGCGTGACTGTCGGCACGTTGCCAGACACATCGGTTACCAAAGTCAGGCCGTTCAGGCTGGCCGCAAAGTTGTTGGCCGCATATGCCCCAGCCAACTTGCCGGGCTGCAACTGCGTCAAGCCCGCATTTATATTTGCCGCAATCGCACCTCCAGCAACTACCACCATCCCGGCGAATGGCGTCCCGCTGTTATTTGCACGGAAATACTGAATACGGTTGCTTGATGTGCCATCGTCCGCACTGATGACGCAAGAAATATCGGAATTTGCCGGGGCCGTGTAGTTGACGCTCGCACTTACAACAAACGTCCCCTCGCTCTGGTTGTACCAGCTCGAAAAGTTCGTTCCCGTCATTACTGCCGAATCGGCGGTGCGGGTTACGCTTGCGCTTGTGGTGGGGATGTAGCTGGTGGGGAATGAGCCTGCTTCTAGTTGAGCGCCCCAGATATATACGCCAGAGGTGCCGTCCCCAAGATATGGGGAACTAGCAAAATTGGCGTTGGTTGACCCAACATAAATAGCACACACCGGATTTGCAGCAGTGGAGCTGGCTATGCCCGAAAGCGAACACCTATACCAACCGTTACCGGCTGGCGTTATTGATGCAACAGCCCCGGAACCGTTGCCCAAATTTACCGGTGTGGATGCCGTTCCCGTGCTTACGTTGAAAGTGCAATAAACGTAGTTCGCACCATCAGGCGTCATTTGCAGACCTATATAACTGCGCTCCGCCGCTTTTGCGTATACAGTTATGCTGTTGGTCGTGTTTGCTGCCTGAGTAATGACCTCATAAACGTAGTGGGTAGCGTTTGCCGCTGATTCAACCAGCTTGTCCGCCGTAGTTGCTCCAGATGGTGCGACGACTGCATTTGCAGAAATACTTGCCCCAGCTTTTACCCATGCTGCGTTATCGAACTGCTCGGAGTACGTGAACAGATTCGTCCGCGCTTCCTCCACCAGCAGCCCCTTTGCCGCCAACGTTACCGGGTCGTAATCAAACCTCGGCGTCGTCGCCGCCACAATCACTCCGGAGCTGTTGACGCGCGTTCCGTTTGCGCCGCCTGAGTACGTGATGCGGCTGTCGTTCAAGCCCGCCAGGAAATCCAGCACCAGCGTGGCGGCGCTCGTCTGCCTGCGCCCCCTTGCGAAGCCGCCTAGAAGTCCTCTGAGCATGGATTAAGTCCTTGTGTGTCCGACTCACCCCCGAGCATCGCCGGGAGAAAGGCGTGTCTAGCTCGGGGGTGTTCGGTGGCCGCGATTTGCCCATCGCTGC
>CALMSM010000122.1 GCA_937872425.1 uncultured Candidatus Saccharibacteria bacterium | reverse complement strand
TTGCCAATTGACCGCCTGACCGCATCAAAGGAAGCATTGGCCTTGCTGACGACGTGGAACTTGTCGACAACGATTTTGGCCTGCGGCAGCACGCTATCTATGCCAGAGACTCTGCAAAGCAGTCGTGGATCGTCAACGGCAACCGCAAGTCGAAGGAATTTTATCAACTGGGCATCATCAGTACCTGCTGGGCTGGGGGCGAAACTCATATCATCATAGCTAAACACATAGGTTTGGTCTGCCGTGAGTTTATTCCCTTCTGCATCCGTATGAAGGTTGGGTTGATGTCCTGTGAGATTAAGTATACTCAGGTCAAACCACGTACTCGCAACTGCAAGCGGAACAGTAGAATCATCAAGCACGGACAGCGTAGCTTCAAGCAAATTGTAATAATCCAGGCCAGCTTCGTCTTCAGTAATCGTCGCGATGCACTTAAGCACTTCGTACCCATACATCGTCCTATCGATATCTTTACTGATATTTTGAAACTGTCTGTCCATCCGGCTCGACGTAAGTGTTGATAGGTCAGTGCGGCCTTTGATAAAGTTCACATTGCTCACACAGAATAGTTCCACGCCACCAGCTAACTTTGACTTTAGCCGACGCACTCCCTTGGCGATAAACCGCACCTTGCCATGCTCTGGAGTGAGCATGGTGACGATTCTGTCTGCCTCGCCATAATTAGTGCGTGACAGTACAATCCCAACAGTTGTTATCTGGTTCATGTTAGTTGCAGATTAGCAGCCGTGATTGCACGGCATAGTGCCACAAGGCTGGTACGCGGCTTATACAGCACCGAGTGCACATTCAGCCCCTGGAAAGCCCTACGTAGCTCTGGCGCGGTAACCCTGTGGCTCATGCTATGAATCACAACTGGGATAGCATGCCATTCTGGATAAGACCTCATTTCATACAAAAATTCTATGCCGTTATGTAGGCCAAGTTGTGTTTCTAGCACAATAACATCAGGGCGCTCATGGTCAAGACCATCCAGCCCCGTTTGCGCTGACCGACGCCACTGCACCGTATGCCCAGCTGCTACGAGTACTCGCTGGATAGCACGTGACATCACAGCGTCAGGTTCAACGAGCAGTATCTTCATGATAATAGCCGCAATTGCTTGCTATGCGCGAACAACGCTCCCATGCCCTGCAGCGAACTATGTCGATACACCTTCAGTACCGACTGGAGTTGAACTGCCAGCTTATCTGCAAGCATTACTGAGGCTGTCGCCGTAGTATCGGCTGACGTTTGTGAAGCACGACCATATAACTTGCGGGCGACACCCAGACTCGCACCAGCAGTTTCGTTAGCAGACCCAAATGCTCCAACAACAATACCTCCTTTGGTTGTATGGCACCCGAGTACTACTCGCTGCGGTTCCGACGACGTATCACCAACAGATTGGATTAACGTACTGCCCAGCAGTGATACAAGTGTCTGCAGATTACCCTGGTGAGCCATAATCGGTACCGTGCGTCCACGCGCATCAATCTCAAGCTCCACCCCATATTCTCTCGCCAGTGGCGATAACTCGTGCGCAACATCATAGAGCACAGCCCCTACGGAAACTGGCTCAAGCTCAAGTACCGTCTGTGCCTCAGCCAAAAGAAATGCATCAACTGCACGCAAAGCTTGTTTGGTGATAATGGATATTGAGGCACTTGAATCGACCGCAGCAAGCTCACTGAGTTGCGCAATCTGTACCAACGGTGTTTTGAGTTGCTCTGCTAGTGCGATAAGCAATCGATCAGCCTGTTGTGAAGTCTCCACTGTTACCCTCTTCTACAAAGGCTAGTATAGACCGAGCTCACATGATTTACCACACCATAATAATAAATTTTGTATACAAAATCGTTATGGTTGACTGGTATTTTCTACGGGACAAATGTCAGATTTGCCAGCACAATATTGTCAAAATCACTTACAAAATCCTGTGACTCGGTGATGAGCTTAATCGTCTTGTCTCGAAGAGGCAAAATAATCATTACACCCTTTTTGCCCTGCTCAAGCTCTCCCTCGACACGGACACCAGTAACACCAGTGACGTTCTTTGGCACATATGGCGAGACTTTTACCGTACCGGCTTTGACCAAAGAGTCCAGCATACGTACCTCTTCCACATACACTCTGCTACTCACCTGGAGTCGCAAGGCGTACGAAGTCTTGCTTTGTAGGCCTGGAACGATATCTGGGTGCCAGTATCCATCAACGGGGTTTGCTTGTACATCCTCGGCAACGTAGCCACTCCATGTCTTCGGATAATTTATCTTAACCGAACCGCTCGCGGTGGGGCTTGTGTACGTTTTGTATGGTTGTTTTTCTTTATCAATAAACTCGCTATCCTTGCGGTCAGACTCAGCCTTGACCGCTACTTCGGCGGCGGCGGCTGATTTTTTGTCTGAATTATTCTTGTAATCAAGCATCTGGGTGTACGCCCATCCCGCAAAGCCACTCGCGCCCAAAGACAACAGCACAAAGAAGACAATCAATATAAGCGGCAGCTTCGAGGCCTTACTTGAAGCAGTGTGCGAAACAACAGGGGGCACCTGATACGGGGGTGCTTGTTGCTGTGGATTCGGGAGCGATGGAACGGGTGCTCCCATATATGGTTGTGGCTCACCTGCTGGGGCTTGATACGGTGGGAAAAATTGCTGACCCCCGCCCTGCCCAGCTGTTGGCTGTCCCTGCTGATTTTGATCTGGCTGCATACCGCTCATGGTAACTGAGGTTTAGCTATTTTTCAATGGTTTTGTCTTGTCTGATTTTTCGTGCGAATAATCGTATGCGAATAATCCGTTTTTTTCTTGGGTTGGTTTTCGGGAAGGAATAGCAAATGCAAAGCTCACAAGTCTAACTGACCCCTGTTGTTCTTGCATAATTTTTGTGTTCAACCGCTCCATATACCGATCGAGCAAGAATACGTATATACCTCCGCGGGAGGAATGCTTATCCGCCAATAATTCGCCCATCGTATCGTCACGAGCTTGCGGTAGCGCCATGTCACAATCTTGGCACAAATCACAAGCAGCGGATTCAGTTCATATCCAACACCCTTAATCCCCCGGCGCGCTGCAGCGAGCAGTACCCTACCATCACCACAGCCCAGCTCCAGAAGGGTTTGCCCACTCTTCAGCCCTAACAAATCAAGTGCATCTTTCGTGCGCGGCTCCAGCGTAGGCAAATACGGTGCACCAAAAGCCACCACAAACCCAAATAGAAGCACAATAACTGTTATAACAACCCATAGGATATGCGCCATACTACTCCTTTGGTGCTTTCGTAAAATCAGCCTTAATCTTAGTTATGGCGTTTTGTGACTCGTTCAAGTAGACCTCTAGCTGCTTTACTAACTCCGCCCCGCGCGCATACAAAGTTACTGCATTATCGATATCGAGGTCATCCGACTGAAGTTGCGCCAATACATCGTCAAGTTCTTCCTTGAGTTCTGCATAGGTAGTCTGCTTCGTTTGTTTCATCCTTCTTATTGTACCTCAGCCTGAATCGTTCCGTCAGCAAGTGCTATTGAGACAAGCTCACCGCTGCTCACATCGCGCGTAGAACGCACTAGTTTTGCTCCTGATCGAACAACAGCGTAGCCCCTTCGCAGCGCAACACTCGGGCTCAACACCTCGAGCAAGGTCTTGGCAGATGCAATTTCAGTACGAGCTCGCTCGATGACTAGGCCAACACTACGGGTCATATCCATGTGATTCGTCGTTATGTAATCAGAACAAGCAGCCAGTGTGCGTTGCAGTCGTGTATCAAGCTGTTCCGCTTGGCGCATAAGATCAACCTGAACTGCCATCCGATCAGGAGTCAGTAGCTCCGCGGCGTTGCTTGGTGTGCTCGCTCGTCTATCTGCAGCTAGTTCCGCTAAACTGACATCTACTTCGTGCCCAATCGCCACCAAGGTTGGGATACGGCTGCCCGCCACTGCGCGAGTCACCTGCTCCGTACTAAACGCCGCAAGGTCATCAGCACTACCGCCCCCACGCGTGAGCACCAGCACTTCGATATCCTGTTGATTCATCACCTCAATCGCTTCAACAATCTGAGCAGGGGCAGCATCACCTTGAACTTGCACGTCAGCAAGTAAAATCTGCACGCCTTGCCAGCGTGCGTTCAAAATCTTAATAAAATCCTGATACGCCGCAGACTGCGCTGATGTAATAAGCCCGATTCTCTGTGGCGGATACGGTATGGGACGCTTGCGAGATTCGTCAAACAAACCCTCGGCGGTAAGTTTGAGTTTGAGCAAATCAGCGGCACGCTTCAGTGCGCCCGCACCAACCGGTGTAATAGATTGGAACGTGATACTAAACCCATACTGAGCGCTCAGCCGGGGTTGGCCAATCACACGTACCACCATTCCCTCTTCGAGCGGGCCAGGCAATGAATAGACCGTGCCGAAAAACTTGACACTCGCAGTCTCGTCCTTGAGGTCAAAATATACCCAGCGCCCCTTGCTCACCCGAAAGTTTGCAAGCTCCCCTACTATCACAACAGATGGGTACGCGTACTCAAGTGTTTGGTTCAGTACTGCTACAAAATCAGAAGGAGTAAACGCAATTTCGTTATTCATCTTGCGCGGTCTTCGCATGAAGTGCACGGTGATATAGGATACCGCCAGGAGGCAGCTGCACTGCCATGTTTAGCACCCGATACATAACAGTCACGGGCAAGCTTAGACCTGCCGGCACACCGGCAGCAGCCAAGACGGCAGTCATCAACGCCTCGTATATACCAACACCTCCGGGCAAAACCGAAACAAACCCTGCAAAGTTAGCAATCGCATAGGCAATAATAACGGCACCGGGGTTAATCCAATTTCCAAACGCCACGTATACGACATAAATACTAGTTATTTCAGTTATGTTTGCGAGCAACGAATACATAAGCGGGGTACCCAACGCACGTACATCCTTACGGAGCGTCATATAGTTATGGTGCAAGTCAGTGAATACCGTCTGAACGCGCTCAATGTTTATTGTCTCGGGGTGTTTTGGCCGAACAACTTGTATCGCCCTGTTCAGCCACTTCGTAACCGTCGTAAAGAATGCGTTGATGCGTCGTTTACTGCCAATCACATATGCCAAGCCAAATGTCGTAACTACCAGCAACGTCATCAGTGAGCTTGCCACCAGAATAACCACACCGTTTGCCTGTCCTTCTACTGCGAGCATCAATAGACCCACTGCAAGCAGTATCTGGAACGACACAAACATCATAATGAATTTCATGAGTTGCACAAGCGTCGCCTTGGCCCCAGATATATTTGCCCCACTCTTGAGCCGCACACCAAAATAGGAAAAGCCCGATACGCTCGCGCTTGGGAAGATGTTATTCACGAAGTTGAGTTCCAACGATAGCCGATACAGTGATCTGTAGCGCAGTCTATCGCCCAGCAGCCAAAATGTTGTTTGGTACAACTTTGTTTGTGCGTGGTAGTTCAAAACCTGGAGCGGAATAATAAGCAGTAGTACCGCAGCATTTACCCGCTGCAGGTTACTGACCGTATCAGCAAGCTGGTGTCTCACCGCATAGGCCAAACCCACCAATGCCAGCAAGGTCACCCCCGTTAGGACCATTTTCCAGCGTTTTGTACTCAGTTTTTCTGTCATCGACTTCCTATTATACCCCAATCACTAGTCAGCCAGATGATCAATCAATACATAGCCTTCTTTTTTACGTGACTCAATATCATAGCGTTGCTTATCAAACGCGCTATGTTTACGTAATCGATACACCAACGCATTCAGAGACCAGTCAGTAGCAATCCCATTATCCTCGCTCCACACATGATCAAATATGTCTTGCTTCAACACCACTTCTCCACTGTGGCGCTTCAGAAATTCAAACAGCTTCCGTTCTTTGGCCGGCAAATGCCCCTTGCTCAACCGTGACACATACTCTGTCATGACTGGCGAAAACAACTCTTGCACTCCGTCCTGTTCACGGACAAATCCCGTTCCCAGCAAAAACGCATCATCAACTGGTGTCTTATTGGCCTGAAGCACAGACTCAACCATCCGGCGCCGGCGTGAATCAAGACCCAGGTACATATCCTTAATGAGCAGCTCGACCATAGGGTCGGATAGCGGATTATCCAAGCTTTGACACCCCAACAGCACCTGAAGAAGCAGATGATTGCCACCAGCCAGCCCCAGTGCCTGATCGTCAATCCGTACCGTCGTTGTTGCTTCCATTATTTCACGCAAATCACGCTCGCTGTAGCCGGGGAAATAGATTGTATGAGGTACGAGCGCCAATGCCGCACTAGCCTGCTCCCGAACCAACTCAGGCAAAGGTTCCGAAGTCACGAATACCATCACGATTTTGCTCCGATCAACATCCCCCAAAACCCGCAAATTATCATAAAAATTCTGATCAATAGCCGAATGAAGTCTGTCGAATCGGTGGAACAACAGCACAATCGTCTCAGAGCTTCGTGCACGAACTTTAAGCGCCTCAGCAATATCGTGCAGTTGGACAGTCTGCCCCTCGTCGAAATCAATTTCTAGCTTAGCTGCCAGTCGATCGTAGAGTGCTTGTTTGGTAAAATCATGCATCTCGTAGGCGTTGATATACACAAAGTCCGCAGTTATGCGCCGCTGCATATACTTCACAAAAAACGTGGCACCAACCCCACTCATCGCCACAAGGTTGAATGACGTACGTGAATCAATCGCGTCCTTACAGCGAGCAGTCACCTCGGCGCAAAACATGTCAGAAAACATATGGTCTGGGTATGGCATAATCTATAACTCGTCATTATTTTATCATAAACAAATCAAGCAAGCATCATTTCAGTTAACTATCATATACTCACCTTCCACCTAAACAAGGAGTCGTATGTCCGCACAAACCCAAGAAAGAGTTGCAGCCCCCGCAGAAGTGCTCCACGAGCTTCAGATGGCGACCGAGTTAGCAGCCATTGCCGTCGGGCCGTGGATTGGCAAAGGAAAAAAAGAAGAAGCCGACCAGGCGGCAGTCGATTCCCTAGTACGCAGCTTCTCAAAAAGTGACTTAATACGCGTTCATGTAGCAATCGGCGAAGGCGTAAAAGACAGCGCACCGCATCTGCCGCATGGCGAGGTATTTGGCAACGGCGATCAAATATATGACGTAGCCGTTGACCCGGTTGAGGCCACATCCAAAACAGCATCCGGTCGCCCCGGCGGCATGGTAATCGCTGCGCTGGCGCCATACGGTAGCTTCCCTGTTTGGGCAGATCTCAGATATATGAATAAGCTCGTTGTCGGGCCACGAGCAGCGACAAAAATGGCCATTGGCGGATACATCAATCTTTTGAACGACCCCATCGAAAACATGCATGCAACAGCAGCTGCACTTCGCAAAGCACCAGAAGATCTTCGGGTAGCAGTACTTGACCGAGAGGACCGTAACGGCGAAATCATGGAGGCAGCGCGTTCCATCGGCCCAGAAGTGCTGATAGCCCTTGATAGCGGCGATGTCCTACCTGCACTTCAAACGCTCTTCCAGAAAACGGGCGTCGACATGCTCTACTCATCTGGTGGCTCTCCCGAAGCAGTCATCACTGCTGCTGCAGTTGCTGGATACGGTGGCAATATGCAGGCCATGTGGGATCCGCGCTCAGAAGACGAACACGCAATTCACGATACCCTTCCAACACGGGGCCAATTGCTCCAGTTGCAAGACATTGTTGGCCACTCTGAGGACATATATTTCTCGGCAAGTGCCATAACCAAAAACCCGCTCATGAAACATGTTCAGTACAACCCAATGAACCGGCTTTGGGAACGTGGTGGCTCTCTGGCAATACATGGGTTCGCCTCGCCAGACTAATAGCATTTCACCCCTATTCATCGTATACTAGCCGCATGCAATCACTCTGTATTTTGGGGCGCCAGCCCGCACTCGGTATAGCCGAACTCGAAAGCCTATATGGCGCTGATGTGCTGGCGCAGGTTGGCCCAGAAGCCGTAACCGTAGACGTATCCACGCAAGATATCGACTTCAACCGCCTGGGTGGCACCATCAAGCTATGCCGCGTCCTAACTATCATCGAAAGCACTAACTGGAGCGATATCCAGCGGTTTCTGCTCGCCGAATCACCCAAACACGCTGCGATGCTCCCGGAAGGCAAGCTAACTATCGGCTTTAGCGTCTATGGTCTCAGTATCAACCCCAAGCGACTCCTGGCCACTGGTCTGAGCGTCAAAAAAGCCATTAAACAGTCGGGTCGACCCGTCCGGCTCGTCCCCAACCCAGAACTTGCCCTCAACAGTGCACAAGTGTTGCACAACCAGCTCACCAGTGAACGCGCCTGGGAGCTCGTATTCGTCCGGAGCGGTAACAGCACCATCGTAGCGCAGACAACCAACGTACAAGATATCGATGCATACACACTTCGTGACCGCGGTCGCCCCAAGCGCGACGCACGTGTCGGCATGTTGCCACCCAAACTCGCCCAAACCATCGTCAATCTCGCCACAGGAGCATTGGCCACGGACCAGTCCAATATCGTCCTCGACCCTTTCTGTGGCACTGGAGTGGTGCTCCAAGAGGCCTTACTGATGGGCTACGCAGCCTATGGCACCGACCTTGAACCGCGCATGATTGATTACTCCAAGACCAACCTCGAGTGGCTCACCGACAAATGGGAACTCAACGCACCACATTGGCGCTGCGACGTTGGCGATGCTACCGCCGCCAGCTGGGCACCATTTACTGTCATTGCTGGTGAAACCTACCTTGGCAGACCATTCAGTGCCCTCCCCGCCCCTGATGTATTACAAAAAGTCATGCAAGACGTCGACCTCATCCACAAACGATTTCTTCAGAATGTAGCCGCACAAACCACGCCCGGCCAACGCATCTGCATCGCTGTCCCCGCCTGGAATACACCCCACGGGTTCAAACGCCTGAAAGTGCTTGAAATATTACCCGAACTGGGGTATACTCGTATGGAATTTGTGCACGCTGGAACCGATAAGTTGATCTATCACAGAGAAAACCAAATCGTCGGGCGTGAACTTGTCGTAATGACAAGAGTATAAGTAAGAAAGTAGGATCTCAAAGTGTCACACGTCAAAGCAGGTGGAACTAGTAAAAACAACCGGGACAGCCCGGGCCAAAGACTTGGTGTCAAACTATTTGGTGGTGCGAAGGTCAAAACTGGCCAAGTCATCGTCCGCCAGACAGGCCTAACCAAGCGTGGTGGCGATGGCACATTTGTCAGCCGCAACTTTACCATTCACGCAGCTAAAGACGGTATTGTAAAATTCAACACTCGCCGCTTCCGTCTTTTCACCGGCAAAACAGTGCCTCGCACCGAAGTTACCGTAGAATAGTTAGCTATCTCCTAAATAAAAAGACCTCCGTGTACGCGGGGGTCTTTTTATTTCAAGAGATTAACTAGCTAGCAATCTGGTGCATTTCCTCGACCGGACGAGCAGCTGGCCCGCCCGAGATGTCCGCATGACTACCACCCATTCGCGGGCGCAAATGCTCAGGGACAAACGGTACAACCCTGACTTCAGTAGCCACCATGACAGCCACAGGAGCACTCACAACATCACTTGCCTTGCCGGCTTCTGCTATCGGCTCAACAACTTCAGTTGCGCCGTCAGTTTGAGGTCGTTCTAATACGGACGTAGGTGCTGGTGACATATCGTTTGTTCCTTTTTGTGTTAATGCTTATACATCCATATTCCCACAACCCCGGTCCTATTTCAACCCATTATTATCTAAAGTTTGTGGGTTATATAGATTTAGTGAGGTTGGACTACTTGCATGTCTGCATACTCACGCGACCATGTAACGGGGTGCTCTTGCAGAAAGTCCGCAATACCCATAGCTCTTGCCGTAATTTCAGAGTCTTGTGGTTGGCGCATCAGATAGTTCATGTCCAATACCTCGACACCGTTGAGTGATCCAACATCGGTTACAGATACGCCGCCGTCGTTACGAGCACTGATCATTACTTTAAGGTGGGTGCCAGAGACAGCATCGTCTTCGAGGCCATACGCATTTGTAATATCACTCTTGCCGATTGTGGCTTCTTCCCAGGCCACAATCGCACCACCTTCTTGGCGAGGCTTCAGGGCAACCTCAGGGTCCATTCTGAGCAACGTACGGCTTGATAACGCAGTTCCAGCCTCCGACTCTGATTGTCTACCGATTGGCAGCAGGCTAAGTGCTGACTCTCGTTTCTTGCCCTCATCATCAATAATACTTGTTACTGCAAGGACAGAATCTCCAACAAAAATCAGCTGACTAATCTGCTCTTTCATTCGAGGAGAGGTCATTGTGCGCTCCGCAAACGTATACGATTGTGGCGTTTGGAGCTCAGCCTTTCGGGGTTTAGTTTGTTCTGGCTGACCCTCAATATTTCTCCCAGCAAGACTAGCTCTACTATCTTTGCGCGCCTTTAGCCCAGCAGCAAGTGCCACAACAGTATCTTTCGACACTGCAGCCGCTTCATTAGCCGTAACCACAACGTTACCACGCATAGCAGAAGCCCCTATGGCTTTGGGCGCGCTTGGTGCACCTGGTTCTTGATTTTTGTTTCTGCGGCGTTCGAATAGTGGCATGTTTGTTTTTCCTTTAACATACTAATACTAGCAT
>CALMSM010000121.1 GCA_937872425.1 uncultured Candidatus Saccharibacteria bacterium | reverse complement strand
TTATTTCTCCAAAAATTAGTTCAAATTATAGGTAAACAAAAAAACGCCGGGGGTGTCCCGGCGCTTACATTTCAAAGAAATAAAAAACTACCCGAGACGCTCCGGCGATATATGTATATGCACTTGGGTAATTTGTGTAATCATATATTTCATTATATCACTACCAGTTTACTTTGTCAATGCCACGCTTTTGACTCGTTCTGGCGCTGCATGCTTGGCGCGCTGCGAAATTTGACGTGTGTCGCGGAGTATCTGAATAGTGTCGCGCACGATGCGTACGTGAGAGCCAGCCACTACTGTAACGTCTGCTTGTACTTCTGCGACTCGGTAGCCTAGCCGGCGCGCAAGATGCATAGCTTCCCTGTCGGCAGCAAATCTATCTGACCTAACGTGCGGCCAAATTGTCCGGGCCGCTTCGGCACTGAATGCCTTGGCACCTGCCTGCGTGTCTGTCGTGTCTGTCGGTGCATAATAATCACACACGCGTTCAAGTACAGAGTGTCCTACTCTCCGCAACAGAGAGTCATGCCCTGCATGTGACCGTGTCGCAACGGCTATGTCTGCGGAACTCCCCAAGGAATATACTAGTTGCGCTATCGTATCAGCGCCATAGGCACCATCTGCATCTGCGAACACCCGATATTCCCCACTGGAAAGACTCATACCCAGGCGTACCGCAGCCCCTTTTCCATGATTTTTGCCGTCATGATGTGCGATAGCTCGCAGGCCAAACTCACATGCAATTGCTGCTGTATCGTCAGTAGAGCCATCATCAACAACCAATAACTCATGCCTAGAGCCAAATTCTGAGCTCAACATCGTTAAACTGCTGTCGAGCATGCCACGAAAAGCGTCAGCGCGTGCGGTTGAGTTTGCCTCGTTGTATGCTGGCACAATCAAAGATACCTCTGGAGAAGCAGGGGTTGAAGTAAGGTCAAATAGCTGCTGAGCCTCAACTCCCATAATATTTATAAACTAGCACAATGATGCTAATTTGTCAATGCTATTCGAACCGAAAGAGGTCTCTATTTTTTGAGACTTCATCACTCGAAAATACGCCTCCGTTCATGCTTAGATATACTCCTGGGCGAAGTGAATCCATTGATGCGATGGCGAAACCTATATTAAATCCCGCGTCAGAGCTCGTGAACCCAGCTATCGGAATCATAGAGCCTGTAAAGACTACAGTCTTGCCTTCTGGCAAGCTTTTTTCTATAAATTGCGCGGTCTCAGCCATAGTGAATGTACCGTGGGTCACCAAAATCCTATCGTGTGGACTTTGCTCAATAGTTGTTTGGAGTTTCATCCTGTCCTCAAGCTGAAGATCACGGCTATCTTTTTGGGTTATCAACTCAACATTCCAGGTAAAATGCGGCTTGATAATACTGCTAAAATAGTGCTCAATCGACGAGTCTAACTTCATGAGGTCTCGAATAACGTCGTAATCTGGGTCGAAGAACTCGATTGTTCCGCCCATGGTGAGTATGTGAACATGATTTTTTGACATACCCATATGGTACAGCACGACAGGTCACTTTGTCACCGCCACTCAGACCCCAGAGCCGTGGGTGGCTTCGGCAAGAGCATAGACCTAGCTCGTGCCGCTCGCTCTTGGCGATTCTTCGTTTAGCGGCTATGTTATTGGTTGTTCTGGTATTGGGAATAAATCTGTTACGAATTCGCTCGGGTCAAGCAGCGTACCTTGGCTACCAAATGTTTGGTGCAGCCGCGGGTACAATACTGCTAGTATCTCGTCGGAGGGCGCTTTGCTATTCCATATGCCCATTTCTGGCGCAGTCAGCACCGTAATGTGTGCATATGTTGGGTCCGGTTCGCCCAGCCCAGAGTAGTGAAATCCACCGTACTGCATTGCTTCTGGCTGATAGGCTGCTTTGACCGCCAGTGTTCCAGCAACGGTTGTACGCGGAGCGTTTAGTGGCTCAGGCTGAAATCGGATATACCAATCTTTGTGCTTGCCGTTGCCTATCCTCTGTCGATTCTTGGAGCCTGCGCTCCCGCTGTGCGATGGCTGCTGCCGCTGGTCGACATATGCGAACAAATCGAACTCTCGTGCTACTTGTGCGGCGACATCGTTCAAAGGTTTTCTTACCTCATATACGGTCAAGGGTGCCGGGAAAATAAATCTTTCTGCCATATTCAATGTTGGTGCGCGAGAGAGGACTTGAACCTCCACGCCTTACGGCACCAGCTCCTAAAACTGGCGTGTCTACCAATTCCACCACTCGCGCATGAGGATGAACGGGGTTATTTTAGCCGAGTTTGCGATAAAAAACTAGTCTTGCGTTTGCATAGACGCGGTCTTTGAGCACCTCGAACCCGTCAATCTCATCAATACCAAGCATTTCTGGCCAGGACAGTATCAGTACGCCGCCCTGATTTACGTGCTTACCAAGTTTGGCGATGTCCCGTATGAGCACACGGTCATACGGTGGATCACAAAACACCAGGTCGAACATCGCGTTAGGGTGACGTGTCGCCCAACTGACACAGTGAGCATGGATGAGTTGCACCGTGTCTTCGACGCCAAGCTTTACAATATTCTCTTGGATGGTGAAGTGAGCGCCCTTGTCTATCTCTATGGCGACGGCCGAGGCTGCGCCCCTGCTAATTGCCTCGAAGCTGACCGCCCCGCTACCCGCATAGGCATCCAGCACACGCAGGCCTGTGATATCTCCAAGTATGTTGAAAGCAGCGCCGCGTATCTTGTCGCCCATCGGATGGGTCTTGTGACCTTGCGGAGCGGCAAATTCTCGTGCTTTGAGGCTGCCAGCAATTACTCGCATAGCTACTCCTGTTCTGCTGCCTCTTGCACAGCTTTGTACCAAACCAGCGTAAGTGTTTCGATGATAATCGGGATAAGTTTATGTCGTATTTGCCATGTGAGTTTAGGAGTCCAGCCCTTGTTGCAGTAGTTTGTGTACAAATCCATGACAGCAACTTCTCTGGCAGCGTTGCGAAATATCTCGGATGCAGGGAGTGTCAATGCATGCTGAATATCATCTTTAGTAGGGATAGCCTCAGCAAAACTGGCAGGGGCGGCAATCGCTGCTACGCCCATCTCAAATAGGCCATGGGCAGTACGTAAGCCGCGAGGGCCCCACGCGAGCACGTTGTTTTTGAACTGCTCGCGGCGAGTGTCTCCAGCCATAACGAGCTTTTTCTTGAGTGTGGTGCGCTCGCTGACAGGCACTCCACCACTCAGACGAACCAATTCTTCTTCGTATGGGTAGTGGTGGGCTGGCGTCAGGCCATCGACTATTGCATGCGCGAGCCAGGCAGATTCAAATGCCCGATGCTCCATACTCCCATTGCTCAGTTCATGCACTAATTGGTCGTAGTGGGTTTGAATGAGTTCCATCAGCTGGGTATCGCTGTCGTCAAACGGGTTGAGATAGTGCCACGGCTCGTCCTTGGAGGGGCTTTTGCGCTTAATGCCATCTGGGCCTTCGCGACCTTCAAAATGCAAGATTTGCTTGCTAACTGGAAACACTGCGTCGTCGTCCAGTAGCTTCTTGAGGTGTTTGCGGGCGACTCTATCGATTTTCTGATGCGTGCCGATGATATTGCCAGAGTATCTGGTCATAGTTGTGCCAGAGTACATCTAAGAGTTGCCTCCCGTGTGATTGAGGCATGTCTGCGGAGCGTTTTGGATTTGAGATATATACATGTTTATTAGTTTAGGTTTGTGACTGCGCGCAATTGGGCAACTCGAGCAGCTAACTCTTTGTATTCTAGCAGATTTTCATTGCTATCGATAAACTGCTGTGCAGCCTTCCTGGCCTGAGCGATGAGCTTGACATCGCTCAGCTTGGCGACACGCAAGTCGAGCGCCCCGTGCTGCATTGTGCCATAGATTGCGCCAGGGCCCCGAAGTTCCAAATCGTACTCCGCCAGTTTGAACCCGTCATTATTGGTAGCGAGCGCACGCAGACGAGGGCCCGGTGCTTGGTTGTCTCCGAGCACGAGGTAGCAGTAGCCTTGGTAATCGCTGCGGCCAACGCGGCCGCGGAGCTGATGGATTTGCGCCAAGCCAAATCGTTCAGCGTTTTCCAGCACCATGACTGTGGCGTTTGGCACATCGACGCCAACTTCTATCACTGTGGTTGCTACCAGGACATCTAGCTCATGGTTGGCAAATTGCTGCATGATGCTGTCTTTCTGGTCGGGCTTCATCTTGCCGTGGAGCAATCCAACCTTGCGGTGGCTGAACGCGCCTTTGGATAATTCATCGTACATCTGCTCGGCTGACTTGGCCGGCATGAGGTCGGAATCGCTGACGAGTGGGCAGACCACGAAGATTTGGCGACCAGCAGCCAGTTCACTGTCAATATCAGCATATAGTTTTTGGCGCCCAACGAGTGGTATGACCTTTGTTTTGATTGGTTTGCGACCGGCAGGCTTAGTCGCGATAACGGATATATCAAGCTCTCCATACAACGTGAGCGCAAGGCTACGGGGGATGGGTGTGGCGGTCATATTGAGCACATGAACTGCATGACCAGCTTTGGCCTGGATGGCTGTGCGCTGATCGACACCAAAGCGGTGTTGTTCGTCTACGATGACGAGTCCTAGCTTGTGGATGTCAACTTTGTCCTGAATAAGCGCTTGCGTACCAATCATGAATGTCACATCGCCTGATTTGATGCGTTCGTGGGCCAGCTTCTTTTGGGCAGGCTTGAGGCCACCTACGAGCAAGCCGACATTGCCGGCTAGGCCTAGGGGCTCTAACAGATTGTGCATGGTTTCGGCATGCTGGCGTGCCAATAGCTCAGTCGGCGCCATCAGCGCCGCCTGCATGCCACCGCTCATGACCATAGCTGCCGCCATTGCTGCGACAACCGTCTTGCCACTACCAACATCGCCTTCGACCAATCTGTTCATAGGCTGGGGTTTTTGCATATCCAGGTAGATTTGCCAGACCACACGACGCTGGTCATCAGTGAGCATAAATGGCAGATGTTTCACAAAGTCCTTGGCGAGTGCTTCATCGAAACGTACTGGCAACGCCGCTCCATGCACCGCTTCTTGTTTGTTCAGAAGCGCAGCAAGCGTCAATCGGAATACTTCTTCGAATCCCAATCGACGGGTTGCAGCCGCAAGGTCTTGGCCATCATCTGGAAAGTGAATGTGTTCTATCGCCTCGGCGCGGCTCATCAGCCGGAGTTCTTCGACCAACCACTGAGGCAAAGTCTCTGGTAATGCTCGAATCTGCGGAATAATCTGACTGAGTGCTTTGCGTATCTGGGAAGACTTGAGCCCTTTGGTCTCGCGGTACTTCGGGATAATACGTGCAGTATTGATCGGGAAATCGCTGACAAGCTCTACGGATGCGTTCTGAATGCTCATACGCTGATAGCGGAAACCAAAATCGCCCGTAATAAAATACTCTTGGCCCGTCTTCAGCGCTGCAGCACGATACGGTTGGTTGAACCACACCAGGCGCACGGAATCCGTATCGTCGGATGCGACCGCCTCAGTGATATGCATGCCACGCCGCACATAGCGGCCAGCAGCTTGCTTAATTGTTGCCTTGATCGTGACCATGCCCGGTTTAATCCGCTTGATTGGCTCAATATGGGAATAATCATCGTAGCGGCGCGGAAAGTTCTCAATTAAATCCAAAACCGTACGCACGCCGACCACGCCAAGTTTGGCAGCAACGGCAGGTCCAACTCCTTTTACCATTGTCACGTCTGTACTCAAATCAATAGCCATATGTACACACAGTATAGCCCACTAGTCGGCAAGTATATGACTGACGTCTGGCACGCTCATAATTCCGTTTTTTGCAAACTCTTCTGCAGTAACCAGCCCTGTTTCTACCCCAAGAAAGGTAAACCCTGCGCCCGTGGCGGCTTTCATGTCGTGCAGACCATCACCCACGTATACCACTTCATTGGGCTCGATACTCTGGGACTTAAGCCATGCTAAAGCTGGCTTGAATACTTGGGGGTCTGGTTTATGGAAATTTGTGTCGTCGGCAGCCTGGGTATAGTCCAAGATTTCGGTTGGTACTTTGTGGTGCGACAAATCATGCGAAAAGCTAAACCGCGAAGTAGCGGTGATAATACCGATTTTGTATCCCTGAGCTTTGAGGCGCTTGAGCATGGGCAGTGTGGCGTGAAATAACTCCTTTTCGAACTCGGTATGATGCGCAACGTTGTGATCAATCGCTTGCTTGATGTCCTCTGTGCCATACAAAATACCAACCAATTCCTCCAATGGCCTCCCCCAATGGAGGCGTATCTCGTCGTCGGTCAGGTCTTTGTGGTAATAGGTTTTGGCAATATATTTGTGTTCGGCCCATTTTGGGCCAATGGTACCAACTAGCGTATCGTCGTGATCAAACAACACGACTTTGATATGGCCAGGGATATGTCTCATACAGCTAGTATAGCGCAGGCTACTTCGCCTTGCGTACAAGCAGGAACACGGATGGGCCGAAGTATGTTCGGGCTAGTGTCGGCTGCATGATTGACTCAGCAGCAAGCATGATGCCTTTTGGTAGAATTTTCTTGAGGCCAGGGCTGCGCAGGTTAGAGACAGACAACACCCTGTCCACCTTAAGGCCAGCGTGCGCCAGCTGCTTGATAACAGTCTTTGGATGATGATTAACAAAAGCTGGCTCATCGTC
>CALMSM010000120.1 GCA_937872425.1 uncultured Candidatus Saccharibacteria bacterium | reverse complement strand
TAACTCCTGCGCACGGGCTGGTAGCCACATCAGCACAGCACCGACAATGACGATGACCACGGCGACGAAAACATCATGCGCCGATGCGTTGGCCGTCGAGCGAATGCGCCGGTTGTGGCGATTCGTGACGCCGACTGCGGCCATTGCGACCGCTGCGAGTGTTGCGATTGTTTCACTCATGTTCTGACACTCCGTTTGTCTGCATGATTGCGTCACGGGTTGCGGCGATGTCCGCTTGCGCCGTGCGCATTGACACCCCGAATTGCGCCGCTATCGTTGCGGCATCCGTTATGCCTGATTCCATGACCTGCGCTCTGCGCTGTTCCGGCGTCAACTTCGTCGGCTTGCGCTTGCGTGCTGTCTTGCGTGCCGGTTTGCGCTCAGCCTGCGGAGCCGGTACGTAGGTCAGCGGTGCGTCGTCCTGCGCAATCTGCGGTGTTTCTGCGTCGGTAGTATCCACGTGCTGCGCATCATCCTGCGGCGTTTCTACGGCGTCATCGTGCGCAATTCCTGCATCAACAATCAGGTGCGAGTAGCGTGCAATTGCGGCAGGAAGTGCGATGCTGATGAGCCATGCCGGAAGTGCCGCAACGCTGAACAGGTTGACGCCATGCAGAGAGTAGTAGGCCAGGTTTACGCAGATTGACACGAACGCAAACAGGTAGCTTTCCCAGTTGCGCCGCTGCACAACGAACAGCAGCACGGCCAACTCTAGCGCAATGGCGTAGCTGTACGAGTGCGCAATCTGCCACCATCCGTCACCATGCACGACAAGTCGAAACACGTCCGCTGCATGAGGCAATTGTGCAAGCAAAGCGGCAACCAACACGACCAACGTGGCGACCGGCGTCCGCAATGCTGCGATGATGTTTGCGCCTGTGTTGCGTACGTCAGTCATGCGTCACCGTCCAACGTGGCAAGCCACCGCTGCGCCGTCAGTCGGTCATCAATCGGCAGCGACGGGTGCGACGTGACAATGTAGCGCAGAAGCGTAACCGGCACCGCTGCGAGTTGCGCCTCAATCTGCGCAATGCGCTGCGCCGTGTCTGCATTCATGCACTCGATACGTTCAATGTACGCATCCTGTTCGAAAATCTTTTGCGCCTCTGCCGTGCTGTACTGCGTAACGTCTGTCATGCGTTCACTTCGCTCCCGTAATGCGCATCGTACCCGCACGCTGCGATTCCTTGCGGTACGGTGCCAAC
>CALMSM010000119.1 GCA_937872425.1 uncultured Candidatus Saccharibacteria bacterium | reverse complement strand
CAATTGACTGCGGCGCCGGCACGGTGAAAAACGACGGCGCCAACGCTATCGCCTACTTCAGCCTGGGGGCCAGCCATGCCATCCCAGACTGGCTGCGCCTGGAAGCGGGCGGGTCGGTGAACACGATCAAGGTCACACGAACGGGCGGCGGCTCCAACAGCACGATCCGCTTTGACTGGTATGAGGCGTGGAAGTGAGCGCCTTTTGGATTGACATTGAGGCGCAGTACGGGGTCAAGATTGGTACGATCCGCACGGCTCAGGAATGGCGGCAAGTGCGGCGCTTGAGTCGAGCGGGGGAATTCTCGTTCACGATGCCGGCCGGCGACTCGCAGGCGGCCTTGATCGTGCGCAAGCGGGTGGCCCGGTGTTTTACAATCCAGGATGGGACGCTTGTCGAAGTTGGCTCCGGCATCATTGACCGCATACACCACAGGGACACGGGCGGCGAGCGGGTGCTTTCCGTCGAAGGCGGCGATTTGCTCAGGGAGTTGACCTACCGGACGGTTGGCAAGCTCACGCTGGGCGGCTACAAGGTCGCGTCCGCGCAGGGCCTGATCCAGATCAAGACGAAAGCCTTTCCCCCCGGCTGGACGTATGACACGACCAGCGAGCACAGCTACAACACCACCGAGCAGGCAATCTACCAGCCGTTGAACAACGAAACCGTCCTGGGGGCGCTGGCGAAAGTCAGCGACCTGACCGGTGAGTATTTCATCCTCGGCGCCGGGCGCAAGGTGCGGTGGCTGCGGAAGAACACGCTCACACCGCCCTTCCGGGCGATTCAGCAGCGGGCAACGTGGGCGGGCCACGACGCCGCAACGGCGCACATCACGTCGCTTGATTACGAGACCGACACCTACGAGCAATGCAGCCGGTGTTACGCGATGGGCGGCACATTCAGCGCCACGAACTACGGGCCGGATGGCGAGCCGTGGCTGACTATCAGCGGGCAGTTGACGCTTGAGGACGCTTACCGGGAATACCTGGCGGGCGCTTTCACGTTACCGGCCGGCTTTACGATGGAATTCGATCTTGATGAAACCCTGACCAGGCGATACTACATTTTCCACGCGGCGACCGAGGCCAGCATAGGACGGATTGAACGATACCAGTCGTGGTCAGAGATCAAGCCGGTTGACGGTTTCAGCGCCGATGAGATTATGACCTGTAGCAAACAGCTTGCACTGGCGGCTACGGAATGGCTACGCCAGCGGATCAACGGACAGACGACCGTCTCCATTGGCCTGGCCGGCGCAAAGGGCGATCTGCTGCCAGGCGCATTGCTTCAGGTGCAATACCGGGCCGTGACAGATGGCGTGGTAGAGCTTAACCTGTGGGACTCAACGCTGTTTGTCCTGGAGGCCACGGTGCTTCTGGACGCCAGCGGGCTGCACACCGTGGCCGTGCAGGCGGTTGATTACGGGCGCTGGCCGCGCACGAATGACGAAATGTTCGCCGACCTGACGGACGCCCTGCGCTATCTGGCGTCTGTGACAAGTGGCCTGCCAGCGAATCAGTTTCAGCAGACACTAGAAACCGGTGTGCTGAGTCGCCTGCTTGAAGTGCGAGGGGTTGACGGCGTGCCGTTCTTCCGGGCCGAGGGCAACCCAGAGACGGGCGCAGAATCGGGCGTGTTTGTGCATCCGACCCAGCACAGGATTGAGTGGGACAGAACGAACGGGGTGCGCATTGCCGGGTCACAGATTGCACCCGTCTTGCGGGCGAGTACAACCTGGGGATTTGGTGGATTGGCGGATAGCTCGGTAGCAACTATGCACCTTGAGATAGCCAGCGTTCGGGTTGGAGACCCAGCGGTGGTATCCCACGTCAATCTTGGCGATAGGCAGATCATGTTGACCGCTCACGTTGAGGCAGATGGCTATGTGCGAGTAAACGCTCTGAATAAGACTGGCAGCAGCGCGGACTTGTCGGACGGCGACATGAACATAATCGTTTTCGGGAGAC
>CALMSM010000118.1 GCA_937872425.1 uncultured Candidatus Saccharibacteria bacterium | reverse complement strand
ACTCGGTACCAGGGGTAAGGAAAGGTGGCCAGGCTTGCACGCGTAGACGAACTAATGCGAAGTACTCTCCCAGAGCTAAAGCCAGTATCAGGCGAAGAGGGCCGGCAGCAAGAGCCGCCCGTCAGTGGCGACCGTAGTATTACTAAGTTGCCTAGTGGCGTTATTCCTCCTCCAGTAACAGAAGCCGAAACGAGGGAGTGAGCCCATGCAAAAGATAGTCCCAGCAGATGCCGTTTTGATCCCAGAGCAAGCAACCTGTGCGTTTCAGGGTGAGATATTTAGCGTGTACCAGTGGCCACAAACGTTGTTTGATGGCTCGGTTGCAACCTTTGAAATGCTGAAACGCCCAGATACAACCAGCGTGATGTGCCTGGTGGACGATAAGATAATTGTGCTCGACGAAGAACAGCCAAACAGCGGTAAGCGACGAAGCTTCCCGGGTGGCCGGGTCGACGAAGAAGACGAAGATATCATTGCGGCCGCCAAACGCGAGGTTCTGGAGGAAACGGGCTATACATTTAAGAACTGGCGGATAGTGAAAGTCTGGCAGCCTGTAAAGAAGCTGGAATGGTTTGTACACCTTTGCGTTGCCTGGGAGCCGATGGGTCAGCAGGCGACTGCTCATGAGGCTGGTGAGAAAATATCTGTTGAATTGTTACCATTTGATGAGGTGAAAAAGCTTGCTGCACAAGGTGTTGGTTTTTTGGGTGAAAGTACAGAACTCCTCAATGTGGTTGATACCGTCGAAGGGCTTACCAAGCTTCCAGAGTTCCAGGGAATGACTATCTGCCGCTAGTTTGTTCGGGGCTATTGTGGGCTAGAGTACAATACATAGTAGTAAAAATATGCAACTAACAACTGATGGCCAAAAAACGTAACAACAAAAAAATACCGCCGAGCTCAGTAAAATGCCTTTTGTGGAGCTCAGAAACGGGTCAAGCGCTTGTTTTATGGAAACCAAATGGCAAAGACCAGCTGAGTCCAGATTTGCCTGGCGGATCGCCAGAAGGGCGCGAAAAGGTGCGCGCTACTCTTGCGAGAGAGGCCTTAGAAGAAACAGGTATCGCACTAGGCGATACTATCTTTCCTTGTCGGGAAAGAGAAGGGCGCGTGCTATTTGTGGGCCAGGTTGCTCTAAATGGTTTGCAGCTACGCCTTAGCGAAGAACATCATGGGGCTATGCTTGTCCCGCTCGGTCAAGTTTCAGATTTGTTTAAGAAATCGCCATGGCATACCCTAGTAGTCGCCGCAGTAGAAGACATAATGAAAAATCGAATACCCATGGCCGCCTAAGCGTATGGTTTTGTGGGTATTTGGTTTACAATAGAGGCATAAGCAAGATAAGTCTATGGAAGTGGGAGTTATAGCATGAAGACAAAAGTAGCAATCAACGGGTTTGGGCGAATCGGGCGTAATGCCTTCAAAATCGCTCATGCGCGTGACGATATAGAGGTGGTGGCGGTCAATGACCTGACCGATACAAAGACGCTCGCATATCTACTCAAACACGATACCAACTACG
>CALMSM010000117.1 GCA_937872425.1 uncultured Candidatus Saccharibacteria bacterium | reverse complement strand
AGCCCATGAGGAGCAAATCGGAAATACCGGCCGCCCTACTCTTCTAGGGGAGCTGGCGGCGCAAACCTGGGACCTGGCAAATGAAACCTGCATGATTCTGGAAGCGAGCTTGCGGCGGGCGCTGGCGATTCAAGCAGGCGTGGATCCTGACTCTTATGATGAGATGTCGGAGGCCAAAGAAGAGGAAGACAAGTCCGTTCTCCCCGCCCCGGAAGAGGACGGCCCCTGCGCGCATTGCGGCCGGTATTGCTGGGATTTGGATGGCGGCCCCTGCCCCGACCAGCGCGGCGATTTTGTCGCCTTGGCCGATCCAAGGGCCGACGGCAACTGCGGCTGCCTCGGTGGTGCGCTGTAGTTCTGCCAGGATATCCTGGGCGGTTACGGTGGGGGCTTCTTGAGTCATGGTCATATATGTGGTTCCTGTTTAGGTGAGAACTTAGCCTATGGTAGGGAACTTAAAGCATGCTTGCTTGATAGAATTATGATAAAATAATGACGAGCTATAGACATGCTATATCCAGACTACACATTTGCTGACACGTTTTGCGCCGATATGACACGTGAATGCGAGCTCCTCGTTGGCTCGGCTACGTCATTTAATTTGGTGGCAATGTCAGGTGTAGGGGTGACCTTTTTCGTGAAGTACCTGGAGCGGCGGTCAAGTGCAGAGTTTGTATATGTGAATCCATACGAGATGCATGAGATTGATTCAGTGGGAGTCTATGCCCAACTCGCACACAAGCTGGATGCTGCAGGTGAGAGCCTGGAGGCGATTCGGGAGGCGTTGATGGCTAGGCTGGAGTCGGCAGAGACTATTGTGCTGTTGTTCAATCGGTTTGATCGAGTGAGAAAAGTAGTCGATGCGCAGTTCTATGACAATATCCGATTCCTGCGTGATGTGAACAGGTCTCGAGTTATGGTGGTGTTTGTGACGACAGAGCCGCTGGTAGAACTTATCCCCGCTGAGGCGAGTGAAATCATGAGTCTAGTAAACCGCGTGGTGTATTTCTCGGGCTATGGAGATGCGGACATGCAAGAACTCCTCGCGGCCGGTGGGTCTCGGCCCGCGACAATTGAGGAGTTACGACTGGCGGGGGGTCATCATCTACTCCTACAGGTGGTGATGGGCTGTCAGGATACGCAAAACGCTTTGTCAGACCCGATGGTTGAGCTGTTGGTGCGAGACATGGTGGCCGGACTCTCGCCGCGTCGCCGTAAGCTTCTGGAGCGGGTTATCGGCACGACTAAGCAGCTCCAGGATGCGTATCTACTGCAGACAAAAATTGTTCAACACGATGGCGAGTGGCACGCGTTTTCACCACTCGTGGACGAGTACGTGGAACGGGCGGCAACTGTCCGGCTACCGCTAAAAGAACAGCGGTTATTTGATCTGCTACTACGACGCAAGGGCGAAGTGGTATCGAAGGCGGATATATTTGATGAAGTCTGGCCAGAAGAGAACGGTATCACGACGGACTGGTCGCTGAACGCACTGGTGTATCGGCTACGGCGACATCCGGGCTTTGACAGTCGGCGCTACGACATAGAATCGCACAAAAAAGCAGGGTATGTGCTCATCGACAATACCGAGACTACGTGATTTGGGATATAATACGTACTCATATGAGTGACAAACAGAAAAGTCAGCGATGGAAAACGATTCTGACCTGGGTGACATTGCTGGCACTGGTGGGTCTGGCGTATACATTACGACACCAGCTGGCAGAGACGGTGAGCAATCTAGGGCGGGTGAATGCGCTGGTGCTGTTACTGATTATCCCGATACAGCTCTGGAATCATCACGCACAGACGAAAATGTATCAAACGACGTTTTGGCTGCTGGGTGACAGGCTTCGGTATCGATCAGTGTATCGGCTGTCTCTGGAGATGAATTTTGTGAACAATATTTTCCCGAGCGCAAG
>CALMSM010000116.1 GCA_937872425.1 uncultured Candidatus Saccharibacteria bacterium | reverse complement strand
TGCTTTTGTTTGCTGGATAAGCCGTGCCATGCTGATGTTTTGTTGGAGTATGCGAATAGGTAATGGAAGCCCATATTGCTACGAGGAGAACAAGGGTTGCCAGTGCTGGAATGACGAATAAGTAAAAATCACATAAAACGCCTCAAAATAGCGATGTTTTTGCATTTTGATACAAACCTACACGTTGTGCGTTACATCGCTATTTTGGGGTCATACAATGCAACAGGGAGGCGATTACAATGCCGAGTCAAACAAATCAATGGCAGACAAGCATATTGGGTGCCGCCAAAAGAGAAAATGACTTATCTCGCTTGTACTGGTTTATCGAAATGCGCATACCGCCACAGTCCAGGGCGAAGCGTTTTACCGAGGGTTATTGCCCAGCCGCATGGCCAGAAGCGCACGTGCCAGTCATTCCCGTGGGCAATGAGCCAGAATCCAGCCGAGCCGTGGCTGACTTTTTGGCCGCAATGGTGAGGTGTAACAATCCACGCATCATGGAGGCTGCACCAGCGCTGTGCGACGCGGAATCACTAAAAACCGCTGGCTGTGACTGGTACATCTACGGTGAGGCAGAATTTGATACAATCTGCTATGCGTGCGGCGCCGTGGGCAAAGTGATCCACTATGCAGCCGGTGATGGTTGGCTGTGTGCGACGTGCAGCGCTGAACACGAGCCGTAAACAATCGTTGAAAGATCGTTGATCGGGATTACGAAGGAATATGTACCCCTGAACGATTATTTAGTAGTTTGTGGTATAATCGTTCAGGAGTTTCTATGAGATGGTTTGCCGTGGCACCACGTTTCGGCGGAGTTAGTAGCGCTGCTGAACTCTCTGCGATTGCTGCCCACCATGATGTTGCCCCAGAGGTAAGGCTCGATGATTATGTTATTTTTGAGGATGTTGTAAGCGAGGCAGCGCAAACTGATCCGTGCGATGTGCTTGCGCTGCTGTCCCACGCTGACGTTGATGGCGTGAGACTATCTGAAGAGCAGCGACTAGAGGCTTACGACATTGCCAGAATAGCGAAATCGCTTAATGTTGGCCTAGTATATCTCTCTACGTGTGGAAGCGCCCTATTTGTGGAGCAGCTTGTCAAAATCTTACGGTCGCAAAATTGCGATCTGATTTACTACGATGGACAGTTGGCCGACACGGAAGCCGTAACAATGACCGTCCTGTATAGCGCTGCTCTTGCGGAGAGTGGCGATTTTTTTGTAGCGTATGAGCGGGTTACACCCGCAGGCGGCAACTATCATTATCGTAGCGCTCATCGTGGCTCGCATGACAAAGCCGCTACCAGTATGTCAACTGTGCATGTGGAGATCGATTATCTACGCGCTGAGCTGCGGCAATTGACGCTGGCGTTTGTCGTGCTACTCCTGGTGATCATTGCTGGCGGTGCAATAATTTACCAGCAATCTGAGACGCTTAAATCTCAAGTGTTCGATGTTCGCCTGTTGGTGTCAGAATTGCGAAGTCATGTTGATTTTTTGGAACGGGGGGGGAAGCCGTGAGTTTGTCACCCAGAGAAAAAGAAGTGCTAGACCTGGTAGCATCTGGTCTTGATGACGACCTGATTGCGGACGTACTGAGTGTTTCGCCGCATACGGTAAATTCATACATGCGCCGTATTTTCAATAAATTTGGCACAAACAACCGACGTACTGCCATTGCACTGGCGAGCCAACACGACATTAAAATCACCCTGTACAGGCTCCATGTCACCCCTATAACTAGTGACTAGACAACCATCAAATATCTGTCATAATCAACACATGGAGTCATTAGCGCTGTGGTTATGTGGCGCTGGCCTGCTGTTGATTTTGGTAAGCGTTTTGGCTGTGGTCAGTGCGAATATTGCAGCCAGTCGAGATGATAAAATTCTCGAAAAGACGAAATTGTCCAATAAATTATTTAGCGAGTCACGAACGAAAGATGATTAGCCAGTCCACTTTTGCCACGATTGCATTTTGCGTCTGGATTTGCGCGGTGTCCTATTTGCTGAGTTTAATTCTTCCGGTGCTGTTTTAATATGGCTTCTGTAACATTTGTTCCGTCCCGTATCAGTGGTGACGATTTTGTGGACTGGCGGCAACGCATAGGGGAGAGGTGATATGGCAGATATTGTAGGCGGCTTGACGGTCACGAATTTACCCGCCGACCCGGCAACGGGGGCGCGGCAGGATGGGAGCAATGCGCTGCTGTCCACTATCGACGGCCATGTCGATAGCCTGGAGGTAGCTTTAGGGAATTCAGGCGACGCCCCGGCCAGCAGCGAGTTGCAAAGCGCTAGCGCTCTAGCGGTGTTAAGGGGAATATGGGCAGAGATCAGAGGATTGGCTGAACGCCTGACTGTGTACACCAGAATGCTAGCTCTGCCACCATGGTTCGACCCGTCTACCGGCGCGCTGAAAATCACTGGCAGTGGACAGACGGTGACGACGGTGACGACGGTGTCGCTGGTGACAAATCAAGCTTCTATGGGCAACGTTGACGCGAAAACAGCTTTCGTGGACTACATCGCACATGGCACCTGGGCGAGTTCTATTAGATCAAGGATTTCCACCTAATGGCTACTGACTTTTCAAAATTAAAGTCCATTTTAGATTTACCTCTTTGGCGACCATTGGCGCCGCTGAAAAATATTCATGTCGCGGGCGGGGCGTTGGTAGGAGATCCGCGCGGAAACGGCGATGCAGACCCGTGGCTGTACCAACTCGCCTCTGCAACAGTGGTAAATAGAGTACATCCTGCACGGTTAGGGGCTAGTGTGGCGCTAGCGTCTCCCAGTTTGGCCAACACGTTTGGGGCTGGTGCATGTGCGGTTGTGCATCCAACGCAAGGACCGAGAGGGATAGTGTCCACTGGCAACACGACTACGAAAGTCGTGCTTTCCACCGCGCTGCCCGCGGCGGTTGGGATCAATCAACTGGCAAATCGAGGCGATGGCCAGGGCTATATTATCCGCATCGTTGGCAATGCTAATGGCAGCAGCAGTGGCAAAGTTGAGGAGCGGCGTATAGTCGCCAATACGGCTGGGGCGACACCAACGATCTGGCTAGATTCAACCCTCACCTTTACACCTGCGAGCGGTGACGCCTATGAGATTCTGGCCGGACGTGTTTTTCTGTTAAATGCAGGCGCTCCAGCAGCAGGGCAGTTCAAATATTACGATGTTGCCACAAATAGCTATAGCGGAAACCTAGCCACTGCCAATTTGCCCACTGTCACCACAGACAACGCGATGCTTGCCATGAGCGAGAGCAATGTACCATCGACTGCCACCAGTGCGAGATTGGGATTCTACGGAGCACTAACAGCGACCGCAACCGCGACAGGGACGCTGACCGGACACGCGAGCGGGGGGGATAGTGGCGCAACGGCGAACCAATGGCGTAACTTCCAGATCAGGATCATTCAGGATACAACTACGCCAGCCGCAGCAGGACAGCGGAGGCGAATAACCTCCCATACAGCAGGGGCTTCACCGATCTATACGCTTGCTTCTAACTGGACAGTCACCCCGTCTAGCAACGCGCAGTATGTTATCGAATACGACGATGATAAGGTGCTAATGTGGGGGTCAGGCAACGCTAGCACCTACACTTACAGCATAGCGGCCAACGCCTGGGACACAACCACGTTTGGTGCTGCTGGAGGAAACCACGCAGCGGGCGTCATGGCTTTGGGCATGTGGGGAATAACTCCAGATGCAGGGGTAAACGCCAAACCGTCCATGATCGTCGTGCCCCGCGGCGGATCAGTGGCCACTATCGACGTACTCGATATAGCTGGTGGAACCAATGGCTCATGGGATAACGCGGCAGTATTTGGCGGTGGAGTGCCAGCGTTTACGACAGGCGCGTGCGGGGCCTATGAAGCCAATACGAACGGGGGAAGATATGCCTATATAAACTTTACAGGGCAATACATTGATCGCGTCGATCTCTTAACAAGACAATACGAACCATACTCATATTTGCCTGCTACACAGGGCGTTTTTGTGGCAGGTAGCCGCATGGCCAACTGCCTATACCTGGATGGCCAAAAAATGAACTTTCTGCATGTTGTGAGCAATGCTCAATCGCTTTTGTGGCAACTGGAGACATTTGTATAGATGGCCTTTCGACTCGTCACGGCGCTCAGCATCGGCATCTCCGGCATCACCGACCTGCGGGCGCAGCTAATAAACCCAACTGGCGCCAATGTGGGCAGTGAAATGTCCACCGGTTTTACCGCCGATCTGGGCAACGGGCAATACCTGTGGGATTACTCATCGTATCCCGATGGGTTCTATGGCGCCGTGGCAATTTACCGGGCGTCTGCGCCGGGGGTACGTTGGATCCATGCGATCAATCCACAGGAAGCGGAGAATTTGGACGACAAGATTACCAGCAGGATGGCCACCTTTGTGTACACGGCACCGGACAATGCAGGCATAGCGAGCATTGCCGCTGGTGTAAGCGCTCTGATTGCCACCATAGGAGCGGCGGGGGCGGGGCTGACGGCGCTGCCGGGGATGGTGTGGGGGAATTCGGTGCGGACGTTGAGCAGCTTTGGGTTGCTGGTGGCTGATATTTGGAGTTACGTCACGCGCACATTGACCAGTGGTGGCGG
>CALMSM010000115.1 GCA_937872425.1 uncultured Candidatus Saccharibacteria bacterium | reverse complement strand
TAGGAGAACAACATGTTATTAACCCTACTTAAAGCAACTAATGCTATAAAACTAAAAGATGTAGTACCGTACCTGTCTATGTCTCCGCTTGACATCGACTTATTACTATACGACGCACAAGAGGCTGGTGAGGTAGAGGTGGACAAAGAAAAAGGGACGATTATTGCCCTCAAAGAGCCAGCTTTTCTCTACCATGACAAGGCGTTGGCTCAAAAGTTGCTGAAAATCATACGGAAGTACGACGAACAAGAGGCTAATATCACTCGAACCCGGCTTGAGCAGATTACGCTCGATTTGATGGGGAAACACGGCTATCCAATCCATGATTTTGTCTGCACCCTATATGCGCTAGAGCAGGGCAAAGCTAATCTGCTCCCGAAAGTCAATAAATACGATATTAGTGTGCCTGAGATCAAGGATAAACGACCTGCGAATACCTTTACATTCTACACGCTTACCGACCACCAAGAGTTCGGTGCAAAAGCAGTTAATGAGTTTATTGACACATTCAGTGAGTCTAGCGTAAAGTAGAGACGGACGTCGGTGCCAACCACCTCCGTCCAAACGCTAGTTCTGTTCTCCAACCCTAGAAAAAATATCTAGGGTTGGTGTTTCTTTTATGCTTATGTAGCTGTACAATAAAGTCATGTATAACGCTCTTATAAACTTTCAAAGGGGATAAAAAATGGGTATGACTTTCAGCGCAAAAGAAGTTGCTGGTGGTAACACTGGGATAAGGATAAGCGGAGGTGGTCTTACTGCTCCAGCTAACTCGTCTAACTTCTTGCAAAATACATCTGACCCTACTACTATCAGTAGCGGTAACACTATCAGTAGCGGTAACGTATTAGGCTCCGGCACCAGCACTGGGAATGGTAACAACTATGCCCCTGCCCCTGTACAGGCAGCTCCAAAACCAGCTCCAAAACCAGTGCTTAACCAAGCTGCGGTTGACAACACCCAGGGGAGTATTGACGCACTTGCTGGTATCCTCCAACGAGCACTCGAAGCTGAAAACCAGAAATATACCAACGCTGATACTCTATTTAACGAACAGGAAGCTGGTGAGCGGGGCCGATACGACAAAGGTACTGAAACAAACCAACTGAATTATGATAGTAACCTCATGGCATCACTCCGAGCCGGTGCTAAGGGCCTTGGTGGCCTTTTGTCGATTTTGCGCGGTACTGGCGCTGAGGGTTGGGCAAACGATGCCGTCCGTGACACCACCAGTAGCGATATCCGCACAGGGCTTGATACCCGCAATGAGAACCAGACGAGCCTCGATAATGGGATTGGCTCATTCTTGGGTGAGTTAGCTGGCAAACGTCGTGATAATGAGGCAACTCGGCAGAATAATGAGTTTGCTCATCGTGGCAATAACGCCAGTGAAGCACAACGGCTCTACAAAGAAATGGCTGGCTTCTATTCTGATGCAGAAGATACCGGTAATGCAACCAGGCTTATGAACAAAGCCGGTGAATACACCCCAGAAGTCGCTAAATACAGCGTGGCACCCGTTAGAGGCTATGATGCCTCACCAGTGAAAGTCCAAGCTGCTCCTGTTACCGCTTTTAGTGGTGCTGCTGAGCAAAATGTCAATTATGACGGTGGTAGCAACCCGAATAACGGTATATTCACTATAAATAACACTCGTAAGAAATTAGCTGGCGTAGGAGCCTAATATGGGCTTTGGCTCATTCTTTAGGGGTATCGGCGCACAATTAAACCCATTTGATGGTGGCAAAACCTATGGGTCGTATAACCCACCCCAGAAAAAGAAGCAAGAGCAAACAAATGCCCCTACTGTAATCAAGCCAACACCCAAGCCAAACATCAGGACAAACGCGAGCAACACACTCGATGTTATTAGTGGTGCTGCCAAGAAACCGACTGATTTTGGTACGTTGCAGGTATCTAATCGTGTCAAAATACCGAATAATGAGACAATCTCATCCGGTAAACAGAAAACTACGCCTGATGGGTATGGCTTACCAAGTAAGGTTGGGGATGCACTTGGTGGTCTTAGCACAGCTACACTCCAGCTTGCCCCGGCCGTAACAAGAGCTGCAACGGGGGCTATGAGTGATATTAGTAGGCTCCCATCATTGGCTCTAAAAGGTGTTAATGCTGCGTCAAACAAGGCTAGAGGCAAAACTGGGCACTGGGGTGTTACCGATACTGTAGATAATGCGACTAATACGTTCAACAAGTACACATTTGACCCAGTTAATAAATCTCTCGATAAAGCATCCGATTTTATATCTAAGAGTAACCCTATTGGCGATAAAGAAATCAACAAGAATACTGGTAATGCTATTTATAGAGGTACCCAAATCGGTGCAAATGTCATTGCGACTGCAACTGGCGTTGGAACCGTTGCAAACGCTGGTAAAGCATCAAAGTTAGCTAAAGCCACCAAAACAACTAAACTTTTAGAATATCAAACTGAAAGGGAAAACAATGACTGAAGAACAATTAAAAAACATAGCAGACACAGTAAGAGCTGAATATAGCAAAGGCAATATTGTATTTTGGGATTGTGATAATAATTTGCTCACTGCTAATTTACAAGACTTCATGAAACAGCCAGTTGACGGAATATTGTATGACTTAAACAGAAGTGAGGAAGTTATACTTACATTTATTGACAATCCGAAA
>CALMSM010000114.1 GCA_937872425.1 uncultured Candidatus Saccharibacteria bacterium | reverse complement strand
TAACCTATCGCGGCCAAACCTGGCAAGAGCATTTGGATGAAGAGGGTGTCACAGAAGCTGAGCACCGTGAACAAAAACGACCCGAAGCAGAGTCACGCGTTAAGGCGAGCATAGTACTGGCTGAAATCGCCGACACCGAAGGTTTGGATGTAACACCAGAAGAAATTGACACCCGACTGATACAGTACAAGGCTCAATACAATGACGCACAAATGCTTGCTGAGCTAGAAAAGCCAGAAAACCGTCAAGATATTGCATCACGCATCCTGACCGAAAAAACAGTCAACCTTCTGATGGGCTTCGCCTCAGCAAAATAGCCATGGCTAACCCGTTCCGGTATGTAGACTTGCGCATGGCGCAGCAAACAACAGCCGACAGGCAGAAGGCAAATGCGCCCAATTGGCTGTTTCGTAACAATCACACTTGCATTATTCAATTTTAAGCTGTAAAACTGTATAAATGTCAACAGGCCCAGAACAAATAAATCGTGAGCTTAACCACAGCCTAGACTGCGCTACCAAGCTCTATAACAGTATTGTCGATTTCCATCCGGCACTCGTAGAGGAAGCCGATGCGATTCTTCATGATGATGACACGCCTCTAGTCACCCTGGTTCGGCTAGGCGGGTTGTTGCCGTATACTCCGCGCGAAGCAGATATTGCAACACGGCGCAGCAATCCTGAGCCCAAGTTTTATATCGCCATAGAACACAGCCGTATTTCTAGGGCTGCTCGCCGCATGGGCTTAGCTGCTGTGAGCGCCGTGTTCAACACAACAGATCGGCTAGAACAATTTAATGATTTTATGGCCGAGCAAAGCAAGGCCTATCGTGCCTGCACGTGGTTGGGCGCCGGCCTTATGGCTGCGGCCAGTGTCCGTATGGCGCAGTACATGGGCGCGGGATATGAGCCTGACGCGGTGGGTGTGTATCTACTGGGTGCTGGTGTTGGGTCTCTGTACGTGGCCAATGAGCATCTACGTACGGCACAATAAACTAGCACTCTTGACATGTGAGTGCTAGTTTTTGTATGATGAAGCTATACCAAAAGGAGAAAACCGCATGAGCACACTAGTCCCAACTGTTATCGAAAGCGAAGGCCGCTATGAGCGAGCCTATGATATTTATTCACGATTACTCAAGGATCGCATTATCTTTTTAGGTGATGCCGTCAACGAGCACACAGCTAATCTGGTTGTCGCACAGTTGCTATTTCTCCAGTCAGAAGACGCAAAGAAGGATATCTACCTTTACATTAACAGCCCAGGTGGCAGCGTTTACGACGCCATGGCTATCTACGACACGATGCAATACGTCAAAAACGACATCCAGACCGTCGGTATTGGTGTACAGGCCTCTGCTGCTGCGTTCCTGTTGAGTTCTGGCGCTAAAGGAAAGCGAGTCCTCTTGCCTCATTCTACTGTTATGATTCACCAACCAAGCTCTGGCACGCGCGGCAAGGTAACTGACCAAGAGATTGACCTCAAAGAATCGCTACGCGTCAAAAAAATGCTCGAAGAAATCATGATAAAGAATACCGGTCAAAAGCCTGCGCAGGTACACCTGGATATGGAGCGTGATTACTGGATGACGGCTGATGAAGCCCTAAAGTACGGGCTAGTAGACAAAATCATTACAACTCCACCAAAAAGCTAGTGCTTGCAGCCTACCGTTTGTTGGATGATAATGTCCAACCATGAAAAGGTCGGACATCACCCCAGGTAACTATCAAGCTGTTGCGGATTGGTATGCTAATAATGGTCAGATCCCTAGTTTTGCACGGTTTGGTCATGCGCTTATGGGGCGCATAATCAGGCCAAATGTGACTGAGGACACTGGAGCAGGCAGACGAATCAGCGCTTTATTGGATATGAATACTCGCTTGGTGCTTGTCGCAAACCACCCCACGCGCAAAGACCCGAACACTTTAGCTGCAACCCCTGCTGTCTATGAACCGCTCGCACCAGTTCAGGGTAATACCAAAATCATGGCTGCTGCAAAGCTCTTTACAAAGCCTGGTGCGATTGGCTTCGCACAGTACAAATCTATGACGGCAGTCGGTGCATTCCCGGTCATAAACACCGAACTTTTCCCAGGCTTGAGCGAGGAACAGTACCAAGCTACTCGCGACATTGTGACACGTTTTGCCCAGGGCCAACTCGCACGTGGTTGGAATCTTGCACTTCACCCCGAAGGTGACCGTTACCGCGATGGTGACCCCAGAACAGTACGCTCAATCAAGCCTGGGTTGGAACATATTCTCGGGGGACTCCCGTCTAGCGTGCTGACGGCCGTTGTCCCGCTTGGAATTTTTCACCCTGACGACGGGCCGCCCCGCGTACACGCGGGCATGCCACAGCTAGCGAGCACCTATCAAGACTTACAAGTCGAGCTTCGTGAACAGCTGCAGGCAGCAGTTAATGTGGCGAGCAGGGGTTAGGCCTGTGAGTTTTTTGGAGATTGACCCACTGAAGTTTGACGTCATTACGGACATTGAAGCGGTCCCGGTCGAGACTGCAGTAACTAGATTAGCATGGCGTATATTGACGACATTTGGCGCCCCAGAAACAGTAGAGGTTGAAGTAGAAGTTGCCCCAGAGCATACAGCCGTGGAGGCGTTTGGCGTTTTGAGTACACCAGTCATCGACCCGCTCAAAAAAGGCCGCTGTATCTACCTTGACCAGTTGCCGGTTGTCGACGACGAGCCATGCCCGGAGCCGGGTTTGATGACGCTCAAAGTCTCCAACCCCGCCAAGGATGATAAGGTTGAGCGGCAAATTATCTTTCGCCTAGAAACGCACCCCAAAGGCGCTGCGGTTTTTTATGAAACGACAGCGGATGAAGATAGAGTGACAGACGAAATAGAACTCGAAATACTCAGGGTGAAGCTGGACATCACAGAAAGGATGTATTGGCACGTGGTCAAGAATCTCGGCCAGGCAACAATGATCCAGCTTA
>CALMSM010000113.1 GCA_937872425.1 uncultured Candidatus Saccharibacteria bacterium | reverse complement strand
ATGGACCAAGTCAGCGGTGGTGTTGTGCCGTAAACCGATACATTTGCGGAGCTTGTTGCGTATACGAGCTTTCAGGAACTGCCCACACAGGTCGCACACAGGGGTGCTGGAGCTATGCTTAGGCAGCTAGACAGAGCTGATCATCCTGACCGTGACAAACCAGTCGATCATGGAAAGATGGGTAATAGGATACTTGGGATTGTGGCTGGTGATGAAGGCCGCCACTACCGGTTTTACTCTGGACTTGCAGCCGAAGCACTTGCTATTGACCCTAATACGATGATGATTGCTCTGCGCAACCAGCTGCAAGATTTCCAGATGCCAGGCACCGGTATACGTGACTTTGGTATGCACCGACAAGCCATAGCCAAGGCGGGTATATACGATGCAAATAAGTACCTGAATAACGTGGTCGTTCCAGTTTTAGATAAGTTGCAAATCGATAGTGTCGAGGGCTTGGATTCTGATGGAGAGGCGGCGCGAGCTGCCATTCATCGTCGTGTCAGAGGGCTTGGCATTGCGGTTCGTCGGTCAACAAGAGTCGCAGCAAACACGTAGTTGACTTAAATTCATAAAAAGAGTATAATATACTACATATGAGTACTCCAAACGCACAGGTTGCGCTTGTTCATGGCGGTGGTATTGAGTTGGCACCAACGGATCCTTTAGGCTGGCAACTTCAGCCTGGTAGCACTGCTCGAGCAGAGAAAGCTGTGGAATTATTTCAGGGCGGTGTGGTTGAGAGCTTGTTATTCAGTGGTGGTAACGCCCATGGCCATGATTTACCCCAGACAGAAGCAGTGTTGATGGCGGACATCGCTACGCGTGCTGGTGTGTCAGTAAAACACATTAAAGTTGAGCCAGGTTCATCCTCTACAATTGGTAATTGGGCAAACTCGCTTGGCATGCTCCAAGAGATGGACGTGGAATCGGTCATGGGCGTAACTGGCAGGATAGCGCGTCCGCGCGCGCAAGGTATTGGAGTATCACTTATACGTCATTACGGTCTCGGTGTGAAGCTGGTTGGGTATAGCACTACCAAGGAGCCAGCGTCGCCGGATGCTATTGCTCGGGAGCTTACTGCGACACCGTTGGCGGCTGCATGGCTGGCCAACGCTGCGCGCAAGGGCCGTTCTCTTGACGAGCTCGACAGAGCATACCGCGACCGTAGAGCGAATTCTCACATCGCCCAAATAAAACAACATTTTACGCACAGATAACAATAACAAGTTCTTGAAATGGCTATAGAGCCAGATCAATGCTTACTGGGCAGTGGTCTGAGCCCATGACATCGGGGTGGATTTGGGCGTTTTTAATCCTGTCTTTGAGTGCAGCAGATGCAAGCCAGTAGTCAATACGCCAGCCGACATTGCGGGCGCGAGCATTGGCCCAGTGCGTCCACCAGCTATAGGCCTCTGTTTTGCCAGGGTTGATGAGTCGGAATGTATCCACGAGCCCTGCGTCTAAGAAGTTTTGGAATCCTGCGCGTTCCTCGTCCGTAAATCCATGTTTGCCAACGTTTGCTTTGGGGTTGGCGAGGTCGATTTCTGTATGTGCGACGTTGAGATCACCACAAAACAGTACTGGCTTGGAGGCCTCGAGTTGTTTGATGTGAGCCAGGAATGCTTTGTCCCAGGCTAGTTCACGCATTGGGAGCCTGGATAGGTCTCCTTTGCTATTAGGCGTGTAGACGGTCACAACCCAGAAGTCACTAAACTCTGCCGTAAGTACCCTGCCCTCGGTGTTGGTGTCGCCGTAGGTGTCTTTGAGCTCATAGGCGTTAGCGATGTCTTCTGGGAAGTTTTCGATAATCTGGAGCGGTTCGGTTTTGGTAAATATGGCGGTGCCGCTATAGCCTTTTTTGACTGCGCTGTTCCAGAACACATGGTACTCGCCTGCGTTAAGCGCGTCTAAATCAATCTGATCGGGCTGAGCCTTGGTTTCTTGCAAACAGAGTATGTCAGGCTGGTGTTCGTCTAGGAACGCCTGAAACGTCCCCTTGTTGGCTACCGCACGTATTCCATTCACATTCCAGCTGTATAACTTCATGCAGACAGTATACCAGCACTTAAACCCCTTGCATTATTCATATATCGTTGTACACTATCATTTAATATGTTTCTGGAACTACTTGACGGCCCGTCAAAAACTGCAAAGACTTCGATAGGCCGGCATTTGAAAAATGTGCTGCAGTCTGAGATTAAAGGTGAAGTAAGACTGGCAATTGCTGGCGAATTCTTCCGGAGAATGGCTATGCTTTGTGTTGAAGAGGTTGGTGATGACCCGTCGAGCGAGGATTTGCAGCAGCAACTAACAAGGGTGATTGCAACCGAAGACGCTTTTGACGAAGGCAGAAAATGGGGGGATTTGCAGACCGAACTTGCTGACACTATGTCATCACGAGTTGGGTCATATGGGGAGGCGCAGGAAGCAATGGGCGTGTGGTATGACCGCACAACAACACGCGCGCACGCTGACGATGTCGAGTTGTTGATTATTGATGCGAGAAACCCCCGCCTGCACGTTGAGGGTGTTGTAGCATTGGATTTATTTCTCGACTGTGATATCGATACTGCCGTGCGACGCATGTCTCCTCCTGTTGGACAAGAAAGCCAGTTGAGGCGGAAACTAATCGAGCGGCGACGATCTGATGAGGTGCGTCCAGATTTGCCCATGCAAGGGCCGCGATTTGATGCCGTACCGTACACTTTGTACACACCAGACTATGTAGACGAGATTGTTGCTTCGATGAATCATGTACCCAATCGCCCTGCGCCTGTCTATTTTGACAACTCAGAGCTTGCGCTTGTACCGATGCTTGAGGCTGCTACGTTGTTGTCCCGGGCAGCGCTAACGGCGGTCGGATGTGGTATAATGGCATCTAATGTATAAACGCGTACTCTTAAAACTATCTGGTGAGCAGCTCGCAGGTAAATTTGATAGTGGTATTGACGCTGAGTTCTGTGGCTGGCTGGCTGATCAAATCAGGCAAGCATCAGACGCTGGGTCACAGGTGGTCGTGATGGTTGGTGGTGGTAACTATGCTCGTGGTGCGCAGTTGGCTGGTCATGGGATTAAGAGAGTCACTGCTGACCATGTGGGTATGTTGGCTACGATGATGAATGCAATTGCTGTGACGGACATATTCGAGGCCAACGGTGTGGCGACACGCTGTTTGAGTAATATCTTTGCCCAGCAGGTTGCTGAGTCATTCTCTTTCCGCTTGGCCGAGAAACACCTACAGGCCGGGCGTGTTGTGATTGTAGCTGGCGGTATCGGCAGGCCGTACTTGACGACAGACACTGCCGCCGTGTCACTGGCGCTTGAGCTCGATTGCGGTGTTGTTATGAAGGCAACCAAGGTGGACGGTGTGTACGATAAAGACCCCACTAAGTATGACGACGCCACCAAGATGCCTGCGCTGACGTATCAGCAGGCTGTTGAAGATTCGCAGATTCAAGTGATGGACAAGGCCGCAATGGCGCTTGCAATGGATCACAAGATGCCTATTGTTGTATTCAATGCCATTGGTGAGGGCAATATTGCTCGGGTTGCCAAGGGTGAGCCTGTCGGCACGCTCATCAGTTAATATATTTTGTGCCTAGCTTTTCATTGCTGTGTAGCCTTTGACGAGGGTGTGGCTATGGTTGATTGACCGGCA
>CALMSM010000112.1 GCA_937872425.1 uncultured Candidatus Saccharibacteria bacterium | reverse complement strand
TAGCTTGGCTACGTCGGTGGCGTACTGGAACTGGATAGCCGAAACAGGGATTGCGGTCGTACTACGGGACTTTGCTATACTCATTACTATGAGTTCAAAACGAGTAATTATTGATGTACGCGAACCATTTGAGTACAGGTCAGGCCATGTCGAGGGCGCACTAAATATTCCCCCCTCTGATTTAATTTCAGGGGTACCACTGCTCGACACGCTCGACAAAGATACTGAGCTGATTATTTACTGCAGAACTGGCAGTCGTTCAAATGCATCAATCCAAATCCTCAAACAGATGGGATTCACTAATTTGGTGAATGGCATCAATGCTGAGCATGTAACCAAGAACTACTCTGACTTTTAGCCCATAGCCTGCGAGCGCCGTGTCATGAGCCACGGTGTAATCCGCACTCCCGAGCAAGAGTATATATTTCACACAAAGCCCAGTAAGCTTCAGCTACTGGGTATATATTTTTGAACACTGATATACGATTACACGTAAGTATTTGTTTTTTGTTGAAGTAACTATAGTAGACTAAACACAAGTATTTTACGTAGTTGAGCAAGGGGGATGATGTGAGATTACAAAAAAGAAGCGTTGCTTCTAGGCAAGCAAAACTAGCGGTTGCATTTGTTATGTTGGTGTCTGTTTTTGGCCCGTTATTAAGTTCATTGCCAGCCAACGCTGCTGCGCCAATCGAAATCAACGATTGTGTTGAGCTTCAAAAAATCGGCAATGACGTAGCCTATCCTCTCGACGGTGACTATGTTGTTGGCAACGACTTTAGTTGTGGAGTTACCAATCCGAGCAACCCAGATAACGCTGCGAGCCAATGGAATGACGGCAAGGGCTTCGTGCCAATAGGCCCGAACGACAGCACTCCGTTTACTGGTACGTTCGATGGCAATAACCACGTCATAGACAACCTGACCATAATACGAGCCGACGACATATCGGGTATTGATGGAGAAAGCATTAATGGTGGTGCAGATTATCAGTACGTAGGCTTGTTCGGCTATGCTAGCCAAGCAACTATCCAAAACCTTTCGCTGGAGTATGCAAGAGTAAAGGGCTTTTACGATGTTGGCGGTATAGTTGGCTATGCTGCGAACAGCACGCTTGCGAACCTAGGTGTAAATGATGGATTCTCTTCGCAGCCACACACTGACGGCTGCACCACAAACTATTGTATTTGGGCGCGCTATGGTGAGCGCGGTGGTGGGATTGCCGGTACGTTATATGGCGGTACGCTAACCAATGCTCACACTGGTTCTAACGTAAAAGGCAGTGGGATTATCATAGGTGGGCTTGTCGGCCAGGCATTAGAAGGTGCCGTGATTAGTGACAGCAGCTCTTCTGCTGGAGTAGATGGGGGGGACCGAATCGGTGGGCTTGTCGGCGAGGCAGCTGATATAGAGATTCATAATTCAAGCGCAAGCGGGCGTATCGATACAGTATATGAGTACCAGGTAGACAAATTTGGAAGCTATGGAGGTGGACTTGTCGGCTCCGCCAACAACATTGAAGTCACGGATTCACAGGCAAGTGGTGATGTCTATGGGGCGTGGAATATAGGTGGATTCGCAGGCTTACTATTCGGAAGCGATGTGAGCGGTTCAGCAGCAAGCGGTGATGTGTACGCTGCGGGAAGCTTTGTAGGGGGATTTACTGGCTCATCTGGCTGCAGCTCTATAATCAGCACTAGCTCAGCAAGTGGTAATGTTCAGGGGTCTGACTATGTTGGAGGGTTTACCGGCACCGATGGCTGCATGGGCCCTGGATCAACGATTACAGAAAGCTTTTCAACAGGAAGCATTACGGCTAGCGGTAGTTACGCTGGGGGATTTGCTGGGTCTGCGTTTGAATCAACTATAGAGCGTTCTTATTCTACGAGTGCCGTAGTCGGCTCAGGAGATTTTGTTGGCGGCTTGATAGGGTACTTTTCATCCCAGTCCAGCATGACCGACAGCTATTCACGCGGCAACGCAACAGGAACAAATTTTGTTGGCGGCTTGATAGGACAAAATGCTGGAGATTCATACATAACCAATGTATACGCCACAGGTGCAGTTAACGGTTCAGGCACAGTAGGTGGACTCGTCGGCGGGGGAGAAGACGGATCTAACTTGTACACAGTGGCTTCATTTTGGGACACGCAAACCACCGGCACGTCAGTTAGTACTGCGGGTGAAGGAAAAGCCACAACGGTGATGAAGAATCCAGCTACGTTTACATCCGAACTCGGTAGTGATAGTTGGGATTACGAGACCGTATGGGACCAGGCTAGCGACATGAATGATGGCTACCCATGCTTGCGGTGGGATCAAGATTGCTTAAGTACTGGGGACTCTGGCGCATTGGTGCTTGAATCGGCCGAGGACGGCTCTGCGATTACCATAGAGCAAACTACTTGCTCATCTTTCGACAATTCCTCAGTGACTAAAGAAAGTTCTCTTGTGGTCCAAGATGCTGGGTATAATTACCCAGCCGGATTCGCTGGTTTTACGCTAAGCGGGTGTGGCGCAGGCGCTACTACCACGGTAACCATAAACTTTGTAGGCGACTTCAATATAGACGATGTCTCGCTACGCAAATATAATCCTGAGGATAAATCATTCGCCACAATCGTTGGTGCCAGCAAAACTGCCAATACCATCAACGACATGCCTTCTGTAGAATTTACCTATAGCATTACTGATGGCGGAGAGCTTGACCAAGATGGAATAGCAAATGGTACGATTGTTGATCCCGTAGGGCTAGCAGTTATACAAGTTTCAGCAGCATCTTCGGATTTAGCTAGCACAGGGCATAACGTGAGTCTGATTTTGAGTATTGCCGTTGGCCTAATGTTAGCCGGTGCTAGTATGCTTAGTCTTCGACGCTTGCATCAAAATATTTAGGAGCAGTGAGCTAGCTAGGGCTATTTTGCCTTCGGCAGTAAATCCGTGACCTGTACGCAGAGCCAATAATATATGTAACTAAAAGTCCAGTAAGTGCTTACTGTACTAAACCTTTAGTTTTGCAAACGTATGAATAATCACAAATGTTCTGAGACAGCTTTTGTTAATGGCAAGTTTTGAATTCTTGGTATTGTTGCGCCCAAGTTTGAGAGTAGTTATACTCCAAGGGAGTAATTTTAATACACAGAAAGAATAAATATGGATGCCCCAAAGACAGAAGAAGACCTAACAGCTGCGGTTAAGCTTGGTGAGGGATTTGAGTATGATGGTAAGCCGGGTTATAAATTCAACTTTGGTGAATTCACCCTCTGCTACAGAGGTTATCTTCCTGGTATTAAGGAGCTTTACGACATTGGGCCACACTTTGCTGGAAACCACTACTTCACTGTATGGGCTAACGAAAAAAACTCAGAAGGGCGACGAGACATTACTGACTTTAGCTGGGGTAGATCGGAA